>NZ_JBSFTU010000025.1:0-101280 GCF_053591435.1 Streptomyces sp. NPDC003027 | reverse complement strand
CGGGCCGCGGTAGGCCCCCGGATCGCGCCGGGGTAGGGGGCGGTACGGGATTCCTCCCGTACCGCCCCTTCGCCGTGGAGCGTGTCAGGAGGCGGTGAGCCGGCCGAGGCCGCCGATGAGCAGGGTGGTGAAGCGCGCGGTCCACTCGCGGTCGACGGGCTCGGCGCTCACCAGCGCGCGGTGCACCACCGCGCCGGCCACCACGTCGAAGATCAGGTCGTCGATCTCGTCGATGGTCTCCGGGTCCCGGTCGGCCGGGAGCTCGCCCCGTTCCTGGGCCCGTCGGCGGCCTTCGAGGACCAGGCGCTTCTGCCGCTCCACGATCGAGCCGCGGATCCGCTCGCGCAGCGGTTCGTCCCGGGTGGACTCGGCGACCACCGCCATCAGCGCCGTGCGGGTCTCGGGGCGCTGCAGGAGCGCGGCGAACTGGAGCACCACGTGCTCGATGTCGGCCCGGAGGGAACCGAGGTCGGGCAGTTCCAGCTCGTCGAAGAGGACGGCGACCGCGTCGACGACCAGTTCGTTCTTGTTCCCCCAGCGGCGGTACAGGGTGGTCTTCGCGACGCCGGCCCGGCCGGCCACGTCGCCGATGGTCAGCTTCGACCAGCCCAGCTCGACCAGGGCCGCGCGGCACGCCTCCAGGATCGCCGTGTCGGTCTCGGCGGACCGAGGGCGTCCGGTTCGGCCGCGCGGGCTGGTGGGGCTGCACATGGAGGTCGACCATACCCGTCGGTAGGTAGAGCGCCAGAGGCCGGTGATGTGACACGGTTCACGGGCCACCCCTTCCCGTGACCCCGGCCGTGCAGTTACGCTACGACCCGTAGCGAAAGGGTCCGCGAGGACCCCCGCGACAACCACATGCGCCGGGTGGGGACCCGGTGCGCACGACACGACGAACCGTGGTGTCCGTACGTCTCGCACACCGGCGGGAGATCTGCGGACGGCACGGTTCAGCCATGGCTTACCGGTAACGCGCGCGGAAGGGGGAGGATGTACCCATGCAGCCCCGAAACATGTCCATGAGCGGCGTCGTCGACCTCGCCGCGGTGAAGGCGGCCGGAGAGGCCAAGGCCAAGGCGGAGCAGGCGCGCGCCCAGGCCGCCCGGCAGGGTGGCGCGGCGGCCGTCGCCCCCACTGCCCTGGTGATCGATGTCGACGAGGCCGGCTTCGAGCGCGACGTCCTGCAGCGCTCCGCCGAGGTCCCGGTCGTCATCGACTTCTGGGCCGAGTGGTGCGAGCCCTGCAAGCAGCTCGGCCCCCTGCTCGAGCGGCTGGCCGTCGAGTACAACGGCCGTTTCCTCCTCGCGAAGGTGGACGTCGACGCCAACCAGATGCTGATGCAGCAGTTCGGCATCCAGGGAATTCCGGCCGTTTTCGCGGTGATCGCCGGTCAGGCGCTGCCGCTCTTCCAGGGCGCGGCTCCCGAGGCCCAGATCCGGCAGACGCTCGACCAGCTGATCCAGGTCGGTGAGGAGCGCTTCGGTCTCACGGGCATCGCTGTGGACCCGGAGGCCGGCGAAGCCGGTCCGGCTCCCGTGCCTGCCGGACCGTACGACGCCCTTCTCGAAGCGGCGATGTCCGCGCTGGACGCCGGTGATCTGGCCGGCGCCGTCCAGGCGTACAAGAACGTGCTGGCCGACGACCCCGGCCACCCCGAGGCCAAGCTGGGCCTCGCCCAGGCCGAGCTGCTCGCCCGCGTGCAGGGCATGGACCCGCAGCAGGTGCGGAAGAACGCGGCCGACGACCCGGCCGACGTGACCGCGCAGATCGCCGCCGCCGACCTGGACCTGGTGGGCGGTCATGTCGAGGACGCCTTCAGCCGGCTCGTCGACGTCGTGCGGCGTACGGCGGGCGAGGACCGGGACGCCGCTCGGCTGCGGCTCCTGGAGCTGTTCGAGGTGATCGGTCCGGACGACCCGCGGGTGACGGCGGCCCGTCAGGCCCTCGCGCGCGTGCTGTTCTGACCCTCTGCCCTCCCGCTCGGGAGGGCAACCGATTTGGCGACACGGTGACAAATCGCGGCCGCGCTTTACCAAAACTTGGTAAACGCGGCCGCTGTTACTTGCAGTAAATCGAACCCGGTGTTCTGTCCGGCTTTCGACCTCCTCCTCCCGATGTATGGCGCGCGTCGGCCGCACCCTGTGTGGCCGCTCGACATCGCCCTGTCGTGGTGCGGTTATCGACCCGTTACCAGTGAGTAACGAACCCCTTGTGCCCCGGCGCGGAATGGACCACGATCGGCGACGCTCGGTCCGATACCGCACCAGCCCGGCAACCATCCGGGCCCGCGGCGAGGGTCCCCACCGAGCGGACCGGCGGCAGTGGCGCCGGTCCTGGACAGGGGGGTTCCTGCCCTCACCGGCAGGGCCTGTCCGGCAGGTTGCGCGCAAGGCGTGGCCAGTGGTTGTCGCTCGGGGGTGATCGCCGGTGATTCGGACGCGCGTCGTGCCCGATGCTCGGCGCTCTCCTTCCCGAGGACGTAGCACTTCTCCCATCCCAGGACGGGCCCCTGGCCCTTCCGGAGATGTACGTCCGAGAAGGAGGAATTCTCATGAAGTCCCAGGTTCGTGGCGGGACCAGATGGAAGCGGTTCGCCGTCGTCATGGTGCCGAGCGTGGCCGCGACGGCCGCGATCGGTGTAGGCCTGGCCCAGGGCGCGCTGGCCGCGTCCTTCAGCATCTCCGGCCAGGAGTTCAAGGTGAAGGCCGACAGCCTTGTCGGTAAGGACTTCGTCCAGTACGGCAGTGTGGCGTCCGGCAAGGACCTGCACGGCAAGCCGTTCGCGGAGCCGGTCGCCGTCTCGGGCTTCTCCGAGGCGTGGATCACCAACATGTGCCAGTCCGTCGTCACTCCGGACGTTCCGTTCGTCGGCAACGTCTCCCTGGAGCTGCGCGCCGGCACGGCGCAGAACAAGCCGGTCTACGCGAAGGGCATCTACCTCGATGTCTCCTCGCTGAAGACGGACGCCGAGTTCGGCAACATCGACATCGGCGTCGCGGCGGGCCAGCTTCCGAAGTCGAAGGGCAAGCCGGGCATCCAGCCGGACACCCAGGCCAACCCCTCCGGCTTCGCGCAGCGCGCGGAGGACGCGACGCTGACGGGCGTGGAGCAGACGGCGTGGGCGACCACGGCCGCCACCTTCAAGCTCCCCGACCTGAAGCTGTCGCTGCACAAGGGCACCAAGGAGTGCTTCTGAGGAGTAGCCCTCCTTGAGGGACGGGGCCGTGCTGTGCGGCCCCGTCCGTTCCGGGGACCCTTCCCCTCCTGTTCACCGTCTTTCTCAGCAACACCGCTTCCAGGGAGCTGTTTTCCATGAGCGCCGAGTCCACTGGTTCCCGCGGATTCCACTACTGGCGGCTGCGTTTCCGCGCCTGGCGGGGCGACCGGCCGTTCTGGGCAGGCCTGTTCACCATGATCGGCGGCGTGCCGATCGCCTATCTGCCCTACGGCGACATGCGGCTCGGCAACATGACGCTCGCCATGGCGACCACGGCCGGCGCCGGAGCGCTGATCATCGGCGTTCTGCTGGTCACGCTCGGCCTGACGATGTGGTTCCAGCCCGTCGTCCGCGTCTTCGCGGGCGTCGCGGCGATCGTCCTGGCGCTCGTCTCCATCCCGGTCTCGAACTTCGGTGGCCTCGTCGTCGGGTTCCTGTTCTCGCTCGTCGGCGGCGGGCTCTCCGCCTCCTGGGCCCCGGGCGTACCGGTGGAGGAGTCCACCGAGGAGGCCGAGCCCGTCCGGGGCGAGCACGAGTACGACGGTCCGCCGCTGGGCCCGGGTGACGGGGGCGTCCACGCCTTCGGAGCCGTATCGGTCCCGGAGCAGCGCGCCGGTCAGGAGCCGGGCCCGCTGCCGGGCCCCGGTGCGCACGCGACCGAAACGACGATCGATGCCAACGGCGGGAGGAACAGTGCGGGGTGACGAGACGCGGTCGGCGCAGCCGGCGACGGCTGGAGGCGACGCCACTCTGGCGAGAAAGGGTCCGCGGCACGCGGCCCCGCGCAAGTCGCTGCTGAACAAGATCCAGGGGCCCGCGGGCCGGGCCATGGCCCTGGCGGCCATGCCGACGGCGGTCCTCGTGGGCATGGGCATGGCGCCCAAGCCGGCCCTCGCCGACGACGAGATCCCCTTCGCCCCCGGTCCGTGCGTGACCCGCTCGGACGAGCCGACCCCCGAGAAGTCGACGAAGCCCGCGCAGACGCCCACACCCACGGCGACCCCGAGCGCGAGTGCGAGCGCGACGCCGGACCCGGAGGCCACCGAAGGGCGCCAGACGCCGGCACCCGGCGCCAGCCCCTCGGCGACCGAGACCGCGCAGACCGGCCCGGTGCCGCGGCTCACCGCCACGGCCCCGCCGGCGCCGACTGCGACGCCCACCCCGACGAAGAGCGGCAACCCGCTCGACCCGCTGGGGATCGGCGACAAGATCAAGGACGTGTTCGACGGCCCGGGCATCGCGCCGACGAGCAGCCCGGCGCCGACCGGATCGCCCACCCCGACCGCGAAGCCGACCGTGAAGCCGACCACGGCTCCCACGACGCCTCCGAAGACGGGCGCGGACCCCAGGACCGACGCCCCGGCCGACCGGACCAAGGAAGCGATCAAGGACGCCGCCGACAAGGTGGGCGCCGAGGTCAAGGAGCTTCCGGAGGACGCCAAGGGACTCGACCCCAAGAAGGACGAGGACATACCCGAGGGCGCCAAGCCGCGCTTCCCGTGCCCCGAGCCCGACCCCGAGGCGCTCGCGGCGGCCGAACTGGAGCCGGGCATCCCGCTGCTGCCGGACGAGCCGTGGATCCTGAACAGCACGCGGCTCACGCTGAAGGGCCTCAAGTACCACGGCATCGTCGAGGTGAAGACGGGCAGCGGCAAGATCAAGAAGGTGCTGAAGTTCACCGCGAGCGACGGTGTCGGCATCAAGGACCTCCACCAGCGCACGGTGCACTCGCCCGGCCTCACCGGACACGTGCGGTCCGACAAGGGCTCCGAGTCGACCATGAGCAACGGCACGGTGACCATGTACACGGAGCGGCTGAAGGGCAACCTCTTCGGCATCATCCCGGTCACGTTCAGCCCGCAGACCCCGCCGCCGCTCGACGTGCCGTTCGCCGTCTTCACCGACGTCGAGGTCGTCCAGGCGGGCCAGTTCGGCGGCACCCTCAAGGTCCCCGGCCTGCGCAACACGGTCGAGCCCGACTGATCGGCCGTACGGACCCTTCGGGAGCCGCGCACGGCGAGGGCCCCCGTCCGATCCGGACGGGGGCCCTCACCCATGTGCGACGGCGGGTCAGCTCCGCTGCTGGCCGCCCAGGTGGTGCACCCGGACCATGTTCGTGGTGCCCGGGACGCCGGGGGGCGAGCCGGCCGTGATGACCATGGTGTCGCCCTCGTTGTAGCGCTGGAGCTTCAGCAGCTCCGCGTCGACCAGGTCGACCATCGCGTCGGTCGTCTCCACGAACGGGGCGAGGAAGGACTCGACGCCCCAGCTCAGCGTGAGCTGGTTGCGGGTCGACTCGTCCGTGGTGAAGGCCAGGATCGGCTGCGACGCGCGGTAGCGGGAGAGACGGCGGGCGGTGTCACCGGACTTGGTGAAGGCGATCAGCGCCTTGCCGCCCAGGAAGTCCGCGATCTCGGCGGCCGCGCGGGCCACCGAGCCGCCCTGCGTACGCGGCTTCTTGCCGGGCACGAGCGGCTGCAGGCCCTTGGAGAGCAGCTCC
The DNA here is from genome assembly GCF_053591435.1 of Streptomyces sp. NPDC003027. NCBI lineage: Bacteria > Bacillati > Actinomycetota > Actinomycetes > Kitasatosporales > Streptomycetaceae > Streptomyces > Streptomyces sp. NPDC003027. The sequence continues at coordinate 95,563 of NZ_JBSFTU010000025.1, read as the reverse complement.
TCCTCGGCCGCGACGACGATCTTCGACATCGTCTTCACGGTCTCGATCGGGTACGCGCCGACCGAGGACTCCGCCGACAGCATGACCGCGTCCGCGCCGTCCAGGATCGCGTTGGCCACGTCGGAGGCCTCGGCGCGCGTGGGGCGGGAGTTGGTGATCATCGACTCCATCATCTGGGTGGCGACGATGACCGGCTTGGCGTTGCGGCGGCACATCTCCACCAGGCGCTTCTGCACCATCGGGACCCGCTCCAGCGGGTACTCCACGGCCAGATCGCCACGGGCCACCATGACCGCGTCGAAGGCGGCGACGACGCCCTCCATGTTCTCCACGGCCTGCGGCTTCTCGACCTTGGCGATGACCGGGACCCGGCGGCCCTCCTCGTCCATCACCTTGTGGACGTCCTTGACGTCCTCGGCGTTGCGGACGAAGGAGAGCGCGACCATGTCGCAGCCCATGCGGAGCGCGAAGCGCAGGTCCTCCACGTCCTTCTCCGACAGGGCCGGGACGTTCACCGCCGCACCGGGCAGGTTGATGCCCTTGTGGTCGGAGATCACACCGCCCTCGACGACGATCGACTTGACCCGGGCCCCGTCCACCTCGACGACCCGCAGCTCGACGTTGCCGTCGTTGATCAGGATCTGGTCGCCCTTGGAGACATCGCCCGGCAGGCCCTTGTACGTGGTGCCGCAGATGGACTTGTCGCCCGGGACATCCTCGGTGGTGATGGTGAACTCGTCACCGCGCACCAGCTCGACCGGGCCCTCCGCGAAGGTCTCCAGACGGATCTTGGGGCCCTGGAGGTCGGCGAGCACGCCCACGGCGCGGCCGGTGTCCGCCACCGCCCTGCGGAGACGGTCGTACCGCTCCTGGTGCTCGGCCTGGGTTCCGTGGCTCATGTTGAATCGGGCCACGTTCATGCCGGCCTCGATGAGAGCCTTCAGCTGCTCATACGAGTCGACGGCGGGGCCCAGCGTGCAGACGATTTTGGAACGGCGCATGAGGCGGATCCTATCGGTTTGTTTCACTGCGGAATATTCCGTCTGGTGGAAAGTACAAATGGGCGGGGGCCCGCTCAGGCGTTCACTCCTCCGTGCACCAGTGCGTAGCTCTGCCTGGCGATCTCCAGCTCCTCGTCCGTCGGCACCACGGCGACCGCGACCCGCGCGTACTCCGGCGAGATCAGCCGTGCCTCGTCGGACCGTACGGCGTTCAGGCCGGCGTCCACCGCCAGGCCCAGCTCCTCCAGACCGGCGACGGCAGCTTCCCGTACGGGAGCCGCGTTCTCACCGACACCCGCCGTGAACACCACCGCGTCCACCCGCCCGAGCACCGCGTAGTACGCCCCGATGTACTTCTTCAGGCGGTGGATGTAGATGTCGAACGCGAGCCGGGCACGCTCGTCGCCCTCGTCGATCCGGCGGCGGATCTCCCGCATGTCGTTGTCGCCGCAGAGGCCGACGAGCCCGCTCCTCTTGTTGAGCAGGGCGTCCACCTCGTCCTCGGACATGCCCGCGACCCGCTTGAGGTGGAAGGTGACCGCCGGGTCGATGTCGCCCGAGCGGGTGCCCATCACCAGCCCCTCCAGCGGGGTGAGTCCCATCGAGGTGTCCACGCAGCGGCCGCCCCGGACGGCGGACGCCGACGCGCCGTTGCCCAGGTGCAGCACGATCACGTTCACCTCCTCCGGTGCCTTGCCGAGCAGCTTCGCCGCCTCGCGCGAGACGTACGCGTGCGAGGTGCCGTGGAAGCCGTAGCGCCGGATGCGGTGGGCGTCCGCGGTCTCCACGTCGATCGCGTACCGCGCCGCGGACTCCGGCATCGTCGTGTGGAAGGCGGTGTCGAAGACCGCCACCTGCGGGAGGTCCGGGCGCAGGGCCATCGCCGTACGGATGCCCGTGAGGTTGGCCGGGTTGTGCAGCGGCGCCACGGGGACGAGCCGCTCGATCTCCGCCAGCACCTCGTCGGTGATCACGGTCGGCGCGCTGAACCGCAGGCCGCCGTGCACCACCCGGTGGCCGATCGCGGCCAGCTCGGGGGAGTCCAGACCCAGGCCGTCGGCCGCCAGCTCCTCGGCCACCGCCTTCAGCGCGGCCGCGTGGTCCGCGACCGCCCCGGTCTTCTCGCGCCTGGCCCCTCCGCCCTCCTGGAGCGGGGTGTGCACGAGCCGGGAGGACGCCTCCCCGATCCGCTCCACCAGGCCGGCCGCGAGCCGGCTGTTCCCCCGCATGTCCAGGAGCTGGTACTTCACCGACGAGGAACCGGAGTTGAGGACGAGGACACGGGTGGCGGTGGTGCCGGTCATGCGGGGAGCTCCTGAGCCTGGGACGGGACCTGGGACGGGACCTGGGACTGGATCGCCGTGATGGCGACCGTGTTGACGATGTCGCTGACGAGCGCGCCGCGCGAGAGGTCGTTCACGGGCTTGCGCAGCCCCTGCAGGACCGGGCCGACGGCCACGGCGCCGGCCGAGCGCTGCACGGCCTTGTAGGTGTTGTTGCCGGTGTTCAGATCCGGGAAGATCAGCACGGTCGCCTGCCCGGCCACCTCCGAGCCGGGCAGCTTGGTCGCGGCGACCGACGGCTCGACCGCCGCGTCGTACTGGATCGGGCCCTCGATCCGCAGCCCCGGGTGGGACGCCCGTACCAGCTTGGTCGCCTCCCGCACCTTGTCGACGTCCGCGCCGGAGCCCGAGGTGCCGGTGGAGTACGAGAGCATCGCGATCCGCGGCTCGACACCGAAACGGGCGGCGGTCGCCGCCGACTGCACGGCGATGTCCGCGAGCTGCTCGGCGTTCGGGTCGGGGTTGACCGCGCAGTCGCCGTACACGAGCACCTTGTCGGCGAGGCACATGAAGAAGACCGAGGAGACGATCGAGGCGTCCGGCTTCGTCTTGATGATCTCGAAGGCCGGGCGGATGGTCGCCGCCGTGGAGTGCACCGAGCCGGAGACCATGCCGTCGGCCAGGCCCTCCTGCACCATCAGCGTGCCGAAGTAGTTCACGTCCGCCACGACGTCGTACGCGAGCTCCACCGACACGCCCTTGTGGGCGCGCAGCCGGGCGTACTTCTCGGCGAAGGAGTCGCGCAGCTCGGAGGTCTGCGGGTCGATCAGCTGCGTCGACGGCGAGGACAGGTCGATGCCCAGGTCGGCGGCCCGCTTGCGGATCACCTCGACGTCGCCCAGCAGCGTCAGGTCGCAGACGTCGCGGCGCAGCAGCACGTCGGCGGCGCGCAGCACCCGCTCCTCGGTGCCCTCGGGCAGCACCACCCGGCGGCGGTCGGCGCGCGCCTGTTCCAGGAGGTCGTGCTCGAACATCATCGGGGTGACCCGGCCGCTGCGGGCCACCGAGATCCGCTTCAGCAGATCGGCCGTGTCCACGTGCCGCTCGAAGAGACCGAGCGCCGTCTCCGCCTTGCGCGGCGTCGCGGCGTTCAACTTGCCTTCGAGGGAGAAGAGTTCGGCGGCCGTGGGGAAGCTGTTGCCGGCCACCGAGATGACCGGGGTGCCGGGCGCCAGACGGGCGGCCAGGGTGAGGATCTCCTCGCTGGGCCGCTCGTTCAGGGTGAGCAGCACACCGGCGATGGGCGGGGTGCCGGCCGAGTGGGCGGCGAGCGCGCCCACGACCAGGTCGGCGCGGTCACCCGGGGTGACCACCAGGCAGCCGGGGGTCAGCGCGTTGAGGAAGTTCGGCAGCATCGCGCCGCCGAAGACGAAGTCGAGCGCGTCCCGGGCCAGGCCGGCGCCGTCGCCGAGCACCACCTCCGCGCCGAGGGCGTGGGTGATCTGGGCGACCGTGGGAGCGGAGAGGGCCGGCTCGTCGGGCAGGACGTAGCAGGGGACGGGCAGCCGGGCGGCGAGCCGCTCGGCGATGGCGGCGCGGTCGTCGGCGGCCACCCGGTTGACGACCATCGCGAGGACGTCGCAGCCGAGCACCTCGTACGCGCGGAAGGCGTTGCGGGCCTCGGCCCGTACGGATTCGGCGGGCTGGCCCTTGCCGCCGACCACGGGTATCACCGAGGCGCCGAACTCGTTGGCGAGCCGCGCGTTGATCGCCAGCTCGTCCGGGAGCTGGGTGGCGGCGAAGTCCGTACCGAGCACGAGCACGACCTCGTACTCCCGCGCCACCGCGTGGAAGCGGTCGACGAGCCGGGAGACCAGCTCGTCGGTGCCCCGCTCCGCCTGGAGCGCGGCGGCCTCGCGGTAGTCCATGCCGTAGACGGTCGCCGGGTCCTGGGAGAGCCGGTAGCGCGCCCGCAGGAGATCGAACAGGCGGTCGGTTCCGTCGTGGACCAGCGGCCGGAACACCCCCACCCGGTCCACCTGGCGGGTGAGGAGCTCCATGACTCCCAGCTCGACGACCTGTCGGCCGTCTCCGCGGTCGATCCCGGTCACGTACACGCTGCGCGTCACGCCATGCTCTCCTGTCCAGTCCCGTCAATCGAATGACGTCAAAAAAGCCCGATAGGGCAGCCATACCCCCTTGACAATACCTCCGTGGCTGGGTAAGGCGCTTGCCGGACGGAAGACCGGGAAGACGGGGAGCGGAGGCCCCTCGCTCCGCCTTCCCCCCGGACGCGCGGAGCAGTCGCGGAAGCCCGCGCCGGGCCCGGCGTGGGAGAATCGGCAGGGCTCACACGTACGGCTACCCGAGCAGGAGACACAGCACGATGCGCATCGGAGTTCTCACCGCAGGCGGCGACTGCCCCGGCCTGAACGCCGTGATCCGGTCGGTCGTGCACCGGGCGCTGACCGGCCACGGCGATGAAGTCATCGGTTTCGAGGACGGGTTCAAGGGTCTCCTCGACGGGCACTACCGCCCCCTCGACCTCGACGCCGTCAGCGGCATCCTCGCCCGTGGCGGCACCATCCTCGGCTCGGCCCGCCTGGAGCGCGACCGGCTCTCCGAAGCCGCCGAGTCCGCCCCGGAGTTGGCGAGGAAGTACGGCATCGACGTCCTCATCCCGATCGGCGGCGAGGGCACCCTGACCGCCGCCCGGATGCTCTCCGACGCCGGCATGCCCGTCGTCGGGGTCCCCAAGACGATCGACAACGACATCTCCTCCACCGACCGCACCTTCGGCTTCGACACCGCCGTGGGTGTCGCGACGGAGGCCATAGACCGCCTGAAGACCACCGCCGAGTCCCACCAGCGCGTGATGGTCGTCGAGGTGATGGGCCGCCACGCCGGATGGATCGCGCTGGAGTCCGGCATGGCCGGCGGCGCCCACGGCATCTGCCTGCCCGAGCGCCCCTTCCAGGTCGACGACCTGGTCAAGATGGTCGAGGAGCGCTTCGCGCGCGGCAAGAAGTTCGCCGTCATCTGCGTCGCCGAGGGCGCGCACCCGGCCGAGGGCTCCATGGAGTACCAGAAGGGCGAGATCGACCAGTACGGCCACGAGCGCTTCCAGGGCATCGGCAACCGGCTCGCGGTCGAGCTGGAGCGACGCCTCGGCAAGGAGGCCCGGCCCGTCATCCTCGGGCACGTGCAGCGCGGCGGCACGCCCACGGCGTACGACCGGGTGCTCGCCACCCGCTTCGGCTGGCACGCGGTGGAGGCGGCGCACAGCGGCGAGTTCGGGCGGATGACGGCGCTGCGGGGCACGGACATCCAGATGGTGCCGCTGGCCGAGGCCGTGACGCGGCTGAAGACGGTGCCGGGGAACCGGATGTCGGAGGCGGAGTCGGTCTTCTGACCACGAGCCGTGCGCCCCTGGGCCCCGACGCGGAGCGGCCCCGATCGACTCCCCCGTGGAGGATCGGGGCCGTCCGTCTTCCTCGTGGACGGTCCGGGCCGTCCGCCCTCCGGCTCGTGGACGATCGGGGCCGTCCGTCTCTGCCTCGGCAATTCCAGCCCCGTGACCGGAATTGCCGATTTCCACTCTTGAGTTGAACACCGCGATCAACAAGGCTTACCGCTGTCCCGGACATGTCCCAACTCCGTTCCGGGCGTGTCCGACGGCCGGTTTCGCGGGAGGGGCGGGGGAAGTCGCATGACCGAGGGGGACGCCGGGGGTCGGAGCGCGCCCGACCCGAGGGAGGCCACCGACCCGGCCGCCTTCGTCGCCCGGCTCCAGGCCCTCAAGGACTGGTCCGGACTCACCTACCGCGAGCTGTCCGTCCGCGCGCAGGCGCGGGGAGACGTCCTGCCCCGCTCGACGGTCGCGAACATGCTGGCCCGCACGACCGTCCCCCGGGAGGAGCTGCTCACCACCTTCGTCCTCGCCTGCGGGGTGGACCCCGGTGAGCTGGACAGCTGGCAGGCGGTCCGCGAGGAGCTGGCGGTACGGGGAGTACGGGCGGTCGCCGCACCCGGTCCCGGGCTCGCCGCGGAGGGCCCGGGGCCGGGGGCGGCGACCGAGGCGCGCACCGGCACCGAGGCGGAGGACGGAACGGACGCCGGGACCGACGCCGAGGCGGAGGACGGAACGGGCGCCGGGACCGACGCCGAGGCGGAGGACGGAACGGGCGCCGGGACCGACGCCGAGGCGGAGGACGGAACGGGCGCCGGGACCGGCACCGCGTGGCCCGGGGCTCCCGAGCCCGGTGCCGAGCGACCGCCGCCTCCCGCGCCCCGGTGGCGGATAGGGCGGACGCTCGTCGGGCTCGTGGCCGTCGCCGGACTCGTCCTCGCCGCCGTCAGCCTGGTCCTCACCGTCGTCCGGGACGGCAGCGGGACGGCCCCGCCCCGGCTGACGGCCCCGGCGGCCGGCGACGTACACATACGGGTGATCGGCTCGGACCTCTGCCTCAACGAGCGGCGGGGCGACAGGAGCGGCCAGGTCTACCAGGTGGAGTGCGCGGGCGCGGTCGTCCCCCGGTACTCCCTCAAGGACCTCGGGGGCGGCCGCTGGCAGATCCTCTCCGACCACCCGGACTACGGCCCCGGCTGCTCGGGCATCCCGTCCGGCGGCCGCGCCCCGGACGCCGCCCTGGAGGACTCGGAGTGCGGCGACCCGAGCCGCGTCGAGCGGTTCGCCCTGGAGCCCTTCGGCGCCCCGGTCGAGGGCTACCGCATCGTCCCCGTCAGCGCGGGGACCGCCCGCCTCTGCGTGACCGTCCTCGGCGACCGCACGGCGGCCTGGTCCCGCCTGGCCCAAGCGCCCTGCCGGGCGGACGCGGCGGGCCAGCTCTTCAGCTTCGACCGCCGCACCGGCGGGGTCGCCCCGTGAGCGGGTCCTCGGTGCTCAGCGTCGGCCAGGGCTCCGCGCGCCGGTGAGGAGCACGACGTGCTACCCGCCCGTCGCGGCCCAGAAGTGCTCCACGATGTCGTCGAGGTACTCCCGCCCGGCCGCGCCGCTGTCGCCCGAGGCGCCCCAGCTGCTCGTGGCCGCCATCTTGGCGTGGTAGTCGGTGTGCAGCCGCTGCAGCGCGGACTCCAGGACCCGCTTGGGCAGCGGCAGCATCTTGACCGCCGGCCGGACGTACGCCTGCCAGCGGGTCGTCGCCGCGTCCCGCAGCAGCGCCGCGAGGTCGTCGTCCCGGCCGGTCGCCGTCAGCAGCGCGCGGGGCCCGAGGCCGAGAGTCTCGGCGAGCGCGGCGGTCTGCCGCTCGTTGCCCCGCCAGCGGCCGGACTCCTCCATCCGCAGATACGTCTGGGTGTCCATGCCGACCCGCCGCGCCAGGTCGTCGGGCGCGAGGCCGCGGGTCATCCGGTGCTCGCGCAGCGTGGTGGCGGCGGCCAGGAGCTCGCCGGGGGCGCACCACAGGACGCCGGCCAGCGCGGTGAGCTCGTTCGAGGTCGGGGCGAGCCGGCCGCGCTCCCAGGCGACGACGGTGTCGGGGGTGATGGCGAGTCCGTACTGCGCGCGCAGGCCGTAGGCGACATGGCCCGGGGCCATGCCGAGGCCCTCGCGGAGCCGTCGGGCGGCGGGAGCGTTGAAAGGGGGAGAAGGAGGGGAGGGCTGCACGTCGCCACCGTAGAAGCGGTCCGTGACCTTTGGCTACGGTGCGTTCGCCCAACGACGGATGTCGTAGAAACGTGCGAACCGAAGGGTAACGTCGCGGATCCTGACAGATCGGGCATCTGGCGCGCACGGGCGTGACGCGTCCACAACCGGATCTTGGACGGGTGGGCGACCGGCGTCAAGACCGCGTGCGCGAGGGCCGGTGCGCGGGAGACGCTCAGTGTCCGTGGCGCGTGGTGGTGATCCAGCGGTACTGGAGCTCGGGCCGGCCGATCTGCCCGTACTGCGGGGCCCGTGCGGCCCGCCCGTCCGTGACCAGATGTTCGAGGTAGCGGCGGGCGGTGATCCGGGAGATCCCGACGGCGGTCGCCGCCTCCGCGGCGGTCAGCCCGTCGGGGGCCTCGCGCAGGGTACGGGTGACGGCCTGGAGCGTCGGCGCGCTCAGGCCCTTGGGGAGCGCGGCCGGCTGCGGGGTGCGCAGGGTGGCCAGCGCCCGGTCCACCTCGTCCTGGCCGGACGCCTCCCCGGCGGTGGCGCGGAACTCGGCGTAACGGGTGAGCCGGTCCCGCAGGGTCGCGAAGGTGAACGGCTTCAGCACGTACTGGACGACTCCGAGGGACACCCCTTCCCGGACGATCGCCAGATCGCGGGCGGAGGTCACGGCGATGACGTCGGCGGAGTGCCCCGCGGCGCGCAGCGAGCGCAGGAGCTGGAGACCGTGGCCGTCCGGGAGATAGAGATCGAGCAGGATGAGATCGACGGGGGTCCGGTCCAGGGCCCGCACGGCGGCGGCCCGCGAGTGCGCGACGCCGGTGACGGCGAAGCCCGGCACCCGCCCGGCGTAGAGGGCGTGCGCGTCGGCGGCCACCGGGTCGTCCTCGACGACCAGCACCCGGATGGGCGAGCCGGGCCGGTTCACGCCGTCACCGCCGCGGCCACGCGGGCCGGCCGGGTCAGCGGCAGCCGTACGGTGAACTCGGCGCCGCCCTCCGGGGAGCGGCCCAGGGTCACCGTGCCGGACGCGCGGGCGGCGGCCTGGCGGACCAGGGCGAGGCCGAGGCCCCGGCCGGCGCCGTTGGTGGACCAGCCGCGTTCGAAGACCGCGTCCCGGTCCTGGTCGGCGATACCCGGCCCGGTGTCCCCGACCCGGATCAGCAACTCCCGGTCCCGCGCCACAGCGGTGACGGTGACATGCGGCCGGACCCCGACCGACCCGGCCGCCGCGCCGGGCGCCGCCTCCCCGGCCGCCGCGCCCGGCGCCGCGCTCGCCGCCTCGACCGCGTTGTCGATCAGGTTGCCGAGGATCGTCACCAGGTCCCGGGACGGGATCCCCGCCGGCAGCAGCCCGTCGTCGATGCGGCTGTCGTCGGTCAGGACCAGCTCGACGCCCCGCTCGTTGGCCTGCGCCGCCTTGCCGAGGAGCAGCGCCGCGAGGACCGGCTCGCCGACCGCGTCGACGACCCGGTCGGTGAGCGCCTGGGCCAGCTCCAGCTCGGCGGTGGCGAAGCCGACCGCCTCGTCCACGCGGCCGAGCTCGATCAGCGAGACCACCGTGTGCAGCCGGTTCGCCGCCTCGTGGGCCTGCGAGCGCAACGCCTGGGTGAAGCCCCGTTCCGACGTCAGCTCCCCGGACAGCGCCTGGAGTTCCGTACGGTCCCGGAGCGTGACGACCGTGCCGCGGCGCTCGCCGCCCACCACCGGCCGGGTGTTGACGACGAGGACGCGCTCGGCCGTCAGATGCAGCTCGTCCACCCGCGGCTCCGAGGCGAGCAACGCACTCGTCAGGGAGAGCGGCAGCCCGAGATCCGCCGCCGAGGCGCCCACCACGTCCGCGTCCAGGCCGAGGAGCTCGCGCGCCCCGTCGTTGATCAGGGCGATCCTGCGCTGCCCGTCCAGCATCACGAGGCCCTCGCTCACCGCGTGCAGCGCGGCCTCGTGGTAGTCGTGCATCCGGCTCAGCTCGGCGGCGTTCATCCCGTGCGTGTGCCGCCGCAGCCGGGCGTTGATGACGTACGTACCCGCGCCGCCGAGCGCCAGGGCCGCGCCCGCCATCCCCAGCAGGGCCGTGACCTGCTCCCGTATCTGCTCACTGATCTTGTCGATCGTGATGCCCGCGCTGACCAGCGCGACGACGCGACCGTGGTCGCGCACCGGGGCGATCGTGCGGACGGAGGGCCCGAGCACGCCCATGTGCGTCTCGGAGAAGGTGCGTCCCCGGACCGCCTCCTCGATGTGGCCGAGGTACGTGCGTCCGATCTGGTCCGGCTCCGGATGTGTCCACCGCTTCCCGTCCGGGGCCATGATCACCACGAACGCGACCCCCGTGCGGTGCCGCACCGACTCCGCGTACGGCTGGAGCGACGCCGTCGGGTCCGCCGAGCGCACCGCCGCGACCACCGCGGGGGACTCGGCGACGGCCACGGCGGTCGCCGTGGCCTGCCGGCGCGCGGTCTCCTCGGCCTGGGCGCGGTCGCTGACGTACGCGAAGACGGCGCATCCCGCCACGATCGCCGCCACCAGCACGACCTGCATCGCGAAGAGCTGGCCGGCGAGGCTGCGGGGCCGGGGGAGGGGAATGCGCATGTCCGTAAGTGTGCCTGGCCCGATGTGCGAGGCCGGAATCCCGTTCCCGAATCGTTTCCCATTCCGGTCCCGCGTTTTCCGGCCCGCGAGGAATCGCGTGAACGAAAGGAACGCAAGGGTGACCCCGCTCACAGGCTGATGGATAGTCGCGGGGATCCACCGGGACGTGGATTAACCCATCAGCACGAGGAGGACCCCGTGGCCGCACGACGGGACCGTACCCATTACCTGTATCTCGCAGTCATCGCAGCCGTGGTTCTCGGCATCGCGGTCGGTTTTCTCGCGCCCGGCGTCGCCGTCGAGCTGAAGCCGCTGGGAACCGGCTTCGTGAACCTGATCAAGATGATGATCTCGCCGATCATCTTCTGCACGATCGTTCTCGGTGTCGGATCGGTCAGGAAGGCGGCCAAGGTCGGTGCCGTCGGCGGCCTCGCGCTCGGGTACTTCCTCGTCATGTCGACCGTCGCCCTCGCGATCGGCCTGGTCGTCGGCAACATCCTGGAGCCGGGCTCCAGCCTCCATCTGACCAAGGAGGTGGCCGAGGCCGGCTCGCAGCAGGCGGAAGGCGCGAGCGAGTCCACGGTGGACTTCCTGCTCGGCATCATCCCCAAGACGCTGGTCTCCGCCTTCACGGAGGGCGAGGTCCTCCAGACCCTGCTGGTCGCCCTCCTCGCCGGCTTCGCGCTCCAGGCCATGGGGAAGGCCGGGGAGCCGGTGCTGCGCGGGATCGGGCACATCCAGCGGCTGGTCTTCCGCATCCTCGCGATGATCATGTGGGTGGCCCCGGTCGGCGCGTTCGGCGCCATCGCGGCCGTCGTCGGCGCCACCGGCGTCGACGCCCTCAAGTCGCTCGCCGTCATCATGATCGGCTTCTACGTGACGTGCGCGCTGTTCGTCTTCGTGGTGCTCGGCGCGCTCCTGCGGCTGGTCGCCGGCGTGAACATCCTGGCGCTCCTGAAGTACCTGGGCCGCGAGTTCCTGCTGATCCTCTCCACGTCCTCGTCCGAGTCGGCGCTGCCCCGGCTGATCGCGAAGATGGAGCACCTCGGGGTGAGCAAGCCGGTCGTCGGCATCACCGTGCCCACCGGCTACTCCTTCAACCTCGACGGCACCGCGATCTATCTGACGATGGCCTCCCTCTTCGTCGCCGAGGCGATGGGCAACCCGCTGTCGGTCGGCGAGCAGATCTCGCTCCTCGTCTTCATGGTCATCGCCTCCAAGGGCGCGGCGGGTGTGACGGGCGCCGGCCTCGCGACCCTCGCCGGCGGACTCCAGTCGCACCGCCCCGAGCTGGTCGACGGCGTCGGTCTGATCGTCGGCATCGACCGCTTCATGAGCGAGGCCCGCGCGCTGACCAACTTCGCGGGCAACGCCGTCGCGACCGTCCTGGTCGGCACCTGGACCAAGGAGATCGACAAGGCGCGGGTCTCCGAGGTCCTGGCCGGGCGGGTCCCCTTCGACGAGAAGACCCTGGTCGACGACCACGCCCCCGCGCCGAGCGACATGCCGGACCAGCGTGCCGAGGAGGGCGAGGAGAAGGCCCGGGCGGGCGTCTGAGCCGGCCGGGGAGGGGGCGCGCACGCCCCAGCCCGCGGGCGTCCGAGCCGGCGCCCGACCCAGACCACCCCGGTTCCCGGGCCTTGAGCCGGATCCGGGCCCCGGGGGGACGGAGACGACCCCGGCCTTCCGGCCGGGGTCGTCACTCGTCACGCCACGGCGGTCAGGACCGCCGGAACCACTGGCCGCCCTGACCGCCGTGCGCGCCCGTCCCTCAGCCGAAGGGGATACGGACGACCGACTGGTTGCCGACGCCGAGCGTGCTCGGCCCGTTCCCGATCGCGTTCCACACCTCGATCCGGACCCGGCCGTTCACCAGGTTCCCGTGGCTCCCGGTCGCCGACTTCAGGCCCTTCGCCTGCGTGTAGTGCTCGTAGCCGGGCACCGGATCGGTCGCGAAGTACTGGTACGTCTCCGTACGCTCCCAGCTCCCGTCGCCCGTGCGGTCGTAACTCACCCGTACCTGCTGCCCGTTGGCGACCGCCGACCCCGCGTCCACGAACAGGTCGAACTGCGTCGAGCCGCCGTTGTAGCTCCGGGTGATCGGTCCCGAGGTGAAGACCTGCGGGTTGGCGGGGGCTCCGTCGTGGTTGGCGCCTCCGGCCGAGGCCAGGGTGACGGCCGAGCCGGTCGACTGGGCGTCCCCCGCGCCCCCGCCCGTCCGCAGGTGGAGCTGGGAGGAGCCCGACGGAGGCGGGGTCGTCGGCGGGGTGGTGGTCGAGCCGCCGCCGCGGGTCCACACCGCCACGTAGTCGACCAGCATGGGCCGGCCGGGAACGGTCGCCGCCGTCGGCGTCTTCCCCGCCAGCGCGTCCGGGAAGGCCCCGCCCATCGCCACGTTCAGCAGGATGAAGTAGCCGGCGTGGCTGGTCATGTCGGCCCACGCCTGGGCGCCCACCCGGGTCTCGTTCACACTGTGGAAGAGCTGGTCGTCGACGTACCAGCGCAGCTCGTTGGGGGAGACCGAGCGGTCCCACTCGAAGCGGTAGGTGTGGAAGGCCGACTGGCAGCTCGCCCCGGGGCAGGTGCGGCTCGCGCCGATGCCGGTCGTCTCGCCGCACGGCCCGCCCGGGTTCACGCCGCAGTGCAGGACGCCCCAGACGGAGTTGACGCCGTTGACGTTCTCCATGATGTCGAACTCGCCGATGGCGGGCCAGTTCCAGTAGTTGCCCCGGTAGGGCGCGCCGAGCGCCCAGAACGCCGGCCAGTAGCCGAGCGCCGCGTCCCCGGTGACGTTCGGCATCTGGATCCGGCCCTCGATGCGCAGCGTTCCGCCCGCCGGAGCCTTGAAGTCGGCCCGCTTGGTCTCGATCCGGGCCGAGGTCCAGTTCCCCGCGCCGTCCTTGAGCGGGGTGATCCGGAGGTTGCCGGTTCCGTCCAGGCGGAGGTTGTCGGGGCTCGACGTGTAGTTCTGGATCTCTCCCGTGCCCCAGTTGGCGGGCCCGCCGGGGTAGCCGTGACCGGTGTCGATCTGCCACTCGGCCGGGTTCGGGAGGGAGCGGTCGGGGCCGTTGAAGTCGTCGCTCCACTGGAGCGACCAGCCCGGGGCCGGCGGGACGGCGCCGCTGGCGGCGCCGGCGCCGCCGACACCCAGCAGGGCGCCCGCCGCGAGCGCGGCGGCGAGGAGTGAGGCGAGCAGGGGGGTACGTCGGACGCGGCTCAAGAAGAACACCTCCGGGGCGATGGTGCGCGGGGTGTGCGGGGGGTTGAGAGCGCTCTCAGAAAGCTTTTGTAGTTGGAGACACCGGCCCCGTCAATGGGTCCGGTGTCTTCGGTCACCGAACGCTCGGCGCCGCCGACTCCTCCTCCCCGAGGAGGAGTTCCGCTGCCGCCGCCGAGTCCTGTACGGTCTCCGGCCGACTCGCCCCCGGGATGGAGCACCGTCTCCGCTCGCGTGAGCAGCCATGCGAGCGCCATCCGCTGGGGGCTCACTCGGCTCCTCCCGCTCCTCAGGGCGGGCGGCTGATCCCTCGGGGTCATGCGCGCAGGGTGATCCGGACGCGGCGGGTGGCCACGTTCACGGCGGTGACCTCGAAGGTCAGCTCGTCCCCCGGCAGGGGCGCACGGCCGTCGAGGTCGTCGCGGTCGACGAGAGCCTCGACGCCGTCGGCGACGAGGACGAGGACCCCGGACGGGATCCGCCTGGTCACCCGACCGGTCCGGACGCCGCCGAAGCCGCCGCGCGCGAAGGCCCGCAGCGGGTCGGGCTCCAGGCTCTTGAGGGAGAGGAAGATCCTCTCCCGGCTCATGTCGACGCCCAGGACCTCGAAGGGGAGCTCCTGCCCCTCGCCGATCACGTCACCCGGTGTGTCGTACACGCCCCAGGCCACCTCCGGGATGTTCATCATCCCCTCCACGCCGCCCAGTTCGACGAAGGTGACATGGAAGCTCGCGATGTGCGAGACGACACCGGTGACGACATCGCCCCGCTCCAGACCGGTGAGGAACGCCTCGCGCTCCTCACCCTTCAGCGTCAGCGTCTCGCGCGCGTCCCTGAACGCCGCCTCGCTCAGCAGCGAACGCCACCGGGTGAAGAGCCGCAGCAGCGGACCGCCCCACTCCGCCCGGAAGCCTGCGTTCTCCACGGCCAGATCCAGCTCGTTCGCGGCTGTCAGCTCCGCGAAGTCCGCCCGGTGCCGCCACCCGGGGGTGGACGTCTCCCCGGCGAACCGGTCCCGGAAGGCCCCGCCCTCCTGAGCCATCCCCGCGTAGGAGACCTTCCGGTCGCAGCTCGCGTAGAAATGGACCAGCTCCTCGGCCCGCGCCCCGATCGCCTCCGCGAGGACATCGCGCCGGTCGAGCGGCAGCAGGCCCTCCGGGAAGCCGTCCGTGCCGTAGAAGGCGTGGCACAGGTCGGCGAGCCGGAGCTCGTCGCGCGCACCCCAGCCGGCCAGCCGGGCTTCCACCCGTTCCAGATGGTCGAGCAGCGTGCCGCCCGGATGCGCCAGCCGGTCCGCCCCCCGAGCGATGAGCAGCTTCCGCGCCGCGGTGAACGCCGTGTCCCTCCCCATGGTCCCCATGGCACACAAAAATACCCCGACTAGAATTGAGTCGGGGTAATGCATCGCGTATATTCATGGGTTCCGCGCATTCGCAAAACGACAGCGCGGAGTAGTTCAGTAAACGCACTGTATCGCGCCAGGAGTCGAATTGTCAACCGAGCAATTTCGGAAAGAGCAGCAATTCATCACAGAGCTCTACGCACGACTCGACGACCTGCGGGACCAGGCCGAGGCCGCCGTCGACCAGGCGCTGCGCACCCCCGGCGTCGGCAGCAGCCAGGGCCGTCTGGAGCGGGACGTGCTGGTGGCCGAGCAGTCCGGGCTGCTGGCCGCCTTCAACGCGGGAGAGACCGGGCTCTGTTTCGGACGGCTCGTCTTCCGGGACGGGCGCGACCACCACATCGGCCGGATCGGAATTCGCAAGGACGATCCGAACCGCACCCCGCTCGTCGTCGACTGGCGCGCCGAAGCCGCCCGCCCCTTCTATCTCGCCACCGGCTACGAACCCATGGGGCTCAGCCGCCGCCGGCACATCACCACCCGCGGCCGCACGGTGACCGCGCTCCACGACGAGGTGCTGGACCTCGCCGACGCCACCCGTACCGGGCACGAGAACCGGGACGCCGACGAGGTGCTGCTCGCCGCGCTCGACGCCGCCCGCACCGGCCGGATGCACGACATCGTCGAGACCATCCAGGCCGAGCAGGACCGCATCATCCGCTCCCCGCACCGCGGCGTCCTCGTCGTCGAGGGCGGCCCCGGCACCGGCAAGACCGCCGTCGCCCTGCACCGGGCCGCGTACCTCCTCTACGCGCACCGCGAGCAGCTCGCCAAGCGCGCCGTCCTCATCGTCGGGCCCAACCCGGCCTTCCTCGGCTACATCGGCAACGTCCTGCCCTCCCTCGGGGAGACCGGCGTCCTCCTCGCCACCCCCGGCGAACTCTTCCCGGGCGTGCGCGCCACCGGCACCGACACCCCGCGCGCCGCCGCGGTCAAGGGCGCCGCCGCCATGGCCGAGGCCCTCGCCCTGGCCGTACGGGACCGCCAGCAGGTCCCCGAGCGCGGGGAGCCCCTCGTCGTACCGCACGACGACGGCGACCTGGTCATCGACTGGGACATGGCCCTCGAAGCCCGCCACAAGGCCCGCGAGACCTACCTGCCGCACAACCTCGCCCGGCCCTACTTCGTCTTCCACCTCCTCGACGCGCTGGCCGAACAGCTCGCCGACCGCATCGGCGCCGACCCCTACGGCGGCCCCAACTTCCTCGGACCCGACGACCTCGCCCTGCTCGCCAAGGGCGTCGCCGCCAACCCCGACGTCCACGCCGCCATCGACACCCTCTGGCCGCCGCTCACCCCGCAGGAGTTCCTCGCCGACTACCTCGCCGAGCCCACCCACCTCCCCGAGGCGGACGCCGACGCCATCCGGCGCGACGGAGGGGAGTGGACCCCCGCCGACGTGCCGCTGCTCGACGAGGCCGCCGAACTCCTCGGCGAGGACGACTCCGCCGCCCGTGCGGCCGAGGAGGCCGAGCGCCAGAAGCAGATCCAGTACGCGCAGGGCGTCCTCGACGTCTCCTACGCCTCCCGCACCTATGAGTTCGAGGACAAGGAGGAGCAGGACAAGGACGCCTCCGAGGTCCTCTCCGCGCACGACATCATCGACGCCGAGCGGTTCGCCGAACGCCACGAGGAGGCCGACCACCGCAGCGCCGCCGAGCGCGCCGCCGCCGACCGCACCTGGGCCTTCGGCCACATCATCGTCGACGAGGCGCAGGAGCTGTCCGCGATGGCCTGGCGGCTGCTGATGCGGCGCAGCCCCACCCGCTCCATGACCCTGGTCGGCGACCCGGCCCAGACCGGGGACGCGGCCGGCGTCGGCTCGTGGGAGGAGATCCTCGCGCCGTACGTGGAGGACCGCTGGGAGCTCGTACGCCTCGGGGTCAACTACCGCACTCCCGCCGAGATCATGGCGGTCGCCGCCGAGGTCCGGCGCGCGGCCGACCCCGGCTTCGAACCGCCGCGCTCGGTCCGCTCCACGGGCGTCGAGCCCTGGGAGCGGACCGCGCAGGACCCGGTGAAGGAGGCCGCCGACGCCGTGGCCGCCGAGCTCCGGGCCGAGGGGCGCCTCGCGGTGATCGCCCCGCCGGCCCTGCATCCGGCGCTCACCGCCGCGCTGCCCGACGCCTCCCACGGCCCGGCGCCCGACCTGACCCGGCCGGTGGTCCTGCTCGACCCCCGGCAGGCCAAGGGCCTGGAGTTCGACACGGTCCTCGTCGTCGACCCGGACGCCATCCGGGCCGGCGCCCCGCACGGCGTCAACGACCTGTACGTGGCGCTGACCCGGGCCACTCAGCGGCTCGGCGTCATCTCACGCCGGGCGTAGCCAGACCGTCGCCAGCGGCGGCAGCGTCATCCGCACGCTCGCCGGACGGCCGTGGGACGGCACCGTCTCGGTCTTCACCGGGTCGGTGCCCACCACGTCGCTGCCGCCGTACCGCGCCGCGTCCGTGTTGAGGACCTCCGTCCAGGCCGCCACCGACTCCGGGACCCCGAGCCGGTAGTCGTGGCGTACGACCGGGGAGAAGTTGCAGACCGCGAGGAGCGGCGAGCCGTCCTTGCCGTAGCGGAGGAAGGCGAAGACGTTGTCCTCGGCGGCGTCCCCGACCACCCACTGGAAGCCCTCCGGGACGGTGTCGAGCTCCCAGAGCGCCGGAGTCCGCCCGTACACCGTGTTCAGGTCGCGCACGAGGTCCCGCACACCCCGGTGGTCCGGCTCCGCGTCGTACGCGGGGTCGAGCAGCCACCAGTCCGGGCCGTGGTCCGCCGACCACTCCGCGCCCTGGGCGAACTCCTGCCCCATGAACAGCAGTTGCTTGCCCGGGTGGGCCCACATGAAGCCGAGGTAGGCGCGGTGGTTGGCGCGCTGCTGCCACCAGTCGCCCGGCATCTTCGAGACCAGCGCCTGCTTGCCGTGCACGACCTCGTCGTGCGAGATCGGCAGGATGTAGTTCTCGCTGTACGCGTACACCATCGAGAAGGTCATCTCGTTGTGGTGGTACTTGCGGTGCACCGGCTCCTTGGACACATAGCCCAGCGAGTCGTGCATCCAGCCCATGTTCCACTTCATGCCGAAGCCCAGACCGCCGAAACCGCCCGGACCGACCTGGTCCGTGGCCCGGGTGACACCGTCCCAGGCCGTCGACTCCTCGGCGCAGGTGATGATCCCCGGGCAGCGCCGGTACACCGTCGCGTTCATCTCCTGGAGGAAGGCGACGGCGTCAAGGTTCTCCCGGCCGCCGAACTCGTTCGGAACCCAGTCGCCGTTCTCGCGGGAGTAGTCGAGGTAGAGCATCGAGGCCACCGCGTCCACCCGCAGGCCGTCGATGTGGAACTCCTCGCACCAGTACACCGCGTTGGCGACCAGGAAGTTCCGCACCTCCTTGCGGCCGTAGTCGAACTCCAGCGTCCCCCAGTCCGGGTGCGCCGACTTGCGCGGGTCCTCGTGCTCGTAGAGCGGGCGTCCGTCGAACTCCGCGAGCGCCCAGTCGTCCCGGGGGAAGTGCGCCGGGACCCAGTCCATGAGGACGCCGATCCCGGCCCTGTGCAGCGCGTCGACCAGGTACTTGAAGTCGTCGGGCGTGCCCATCCGGGACGTGGGGGCGTAGAAGCCGGTGACCTGGTAACCCCACGAGCCGCCGAAGGGGTGCTCGGTGACGGGCATCAGCTCGACGTGCGTGAAACCGAGGTCGCGGACGTACGCGGGGAGCTGTTCGGCGAGCTGGCGGTAGGTCAGTCCCGGGCGCCACGAGCCCAGATGGACTTCGTAGACCGAGAAGGGCGCCTCGTGGTGCGGCCGGGCGCCCCGGCTCGCCATCCACTCCGCGTCGTCCCAGACGTGGTGCGAGTCCGTGACGATCGACGCGGTGTTCGGCGGGCACTCGGTACGGCGGGCCATCGGGTCGGCGCGCAGGGTGTGGGAGCCGTCGGGGCGGGCGATGTCGAACTTGTAGACCGCGCCCTCGCCGATGCCGGGCACGAACAGCTCCCAGACACCGGTCGCGCCGAGCGAGCGCATGGGCAGCGCGGTGCCGTCCCAGCAGGTGAAGTCGCCGGTGACGCGCACCCCGCGGGCGTTCGGCGCCCAGACCGTGAAGCGGGTGCCGGCCACGCCCTGGTGGGTCATGGGCCGCGCGCCGAGCGCCTTCCACAGCTCCTCGTGCCGGCCCTCGCCGATCAGATGCAGGTCGAGCTCGCCGAGGGAGGGCAGAAAGCGGTACGGGTCCTCGACGGCCAGTTCGTCGCCGTCGTAGCGCACCCGCAGCTCGTACTCGGGCACCTTGCGCAGCAGCGGCAGCAGCCCGGAGAAGAGGCCGTCGCCGTCGTCGTGCAGCGTGGTCCGCTTCCCCTTGGCGATGACCGTGACCTCGCGGGCGTACGGACGCAGGACCCGGATGGCGACGCCGCCGCGCACCGGGTGGGCGCCGAGCAGCGCGTGCGGATCGTGGTGCTCCCCGGCCAGCAGCCGCGCCCGGTCGTCCGCGCCGAGCGGCGGCGCCTTGCGCACGCCTCCCGCGCGGCCTCCTCCGGCCTCCCCGCGGGGCGCCGGCGTCTTGGCCGCGGCCGTCGTCGTCGCCTTCGTCACGGTCTTCACCGAGGGCACTTCGTCGGTCGTGGTGCGGGCCGTCTTGCGAGCGGATCGGGCGGTCACGGGGTGGCCTCCTGTACGAGGGGGACGGGCAGGGAAGGGAGCAGGGGTGGGCGCGCGGCGAACCCGGTGGTTCCCACGCAACCGCAACGTGCGGCGAGCCGCACAGGACACTCGGCCGAACGGGGCCCAAGCGGGCGCGCCACGCCGAGGCGCCGCCTGCGCGTCGCGGGCCGGGCCGTCATTCCGCTCCCGCGAGGCGGTGGATCGCCGCCATCGGGACCGGGAGCCAGTCGGGTCGGTGCCGGGCCTCGTAGACGACCTCGTAGACCGCCTTGTCCGTCTCGTAGGCGCGCAGGAGCGCCGGGTCCGAGCGGGGGTCGGCGCCGGAGGCCTCGGCGTAGCCCGCGCAGTAGGCGGCGCGGCAGCGGGCCGCCCACTCGGCGTTCCAGGGGCGGTGGGTGCGGGCCGCGTAGTCGAAGGAGCGGAGCATGCCGGCGACGTCGCGGACCGCCGGCTGCGGCCGGCACCGCTCGTCGAGCGGCTTCGCGGGCTCGCCCTCGAAGTCGATCACCGCCCAGCCGCCGTCCGCCGCCCGCAGCGTCTGCCCCAGGTGCAGATCGCCGTGGACCCGCTGGAGCAGTCCGGCGCCGACCGTCTCGCCCGCCGCCGCGAAGACGGCCCGCAGCCCCGGGACGTACGGCAGCAGCGCCGGCACCGCCTGCGCCGCCGCGTGCAGGCGCTGCTCCATCGCCTCGGCCAGATCCGCGGCCCGGGTCCGGTGCAGCCGCTCGGTGGGCAGCGCGTTCGCCAGGGCGAGATGCACCTCCGCCGTGGCCCGGCCGAGCGCGTGGGCCTCGGTGGTGAACTCCTGCCCCTCGGTGAGCGCGTCGAGCGCGAGCCGCCAGCCGTCCCGCGAGTCCCGCAGGAACGGCTGGAGCACGCCGAGGGTGCTGGCGCCCGACTCGAACCAGGCGACCGGCGCGGGCACCCGGGCACACCCCGCCCGGGCCAGGGCGAGCGGCAGCTCCAGATCGGGATTGGCGCCGGGGCTGACCCGGCGGAAGATCTTCAGGATGTACGTATCGCCGTAGACGAGCGAGGAGTTGGACTGCTCGGCGTCCAGCACCCTCGGTGCGAGGGAGGCGGGCAGTTCGGCGGTCCGATGGAACCGGAGCGGTCCGATCCGGCCCGGCGTGCGCAGGCGTTCGTAGAGCAGTCCGGCGAGCCGCGGGTCGCGCAGCCCTTCGTAGACCGCGCGGCCGGCCAGGGGGCCCTGCCGGATCCGCCCGATCAGGGCGGGGCCGAGGCGCGGCGGCAGCTGTGATCTGACGCCGAGCAGCAGTTGATAGCAGTCCGCGGGCGTTCCGGCCGGGCGACCCGGCTGTTCGACCCGTACCAGCAGATGCAGCAGCCCGGGTCCCGTGCCGTCCAGCGGCAGCAGCTCGGTGGCCGCTTCCAGCGTGAATCCGGTGACCCGCCTCCCCTTGCCCGCGAACCAGCGCTGCCGAGGCAGCCATTCATGGAGCAGGGGAGCGAGTGACGGGAGGAGGGCGGCCGGGGCCCGGGTGGTGGATGCGGTCTCCGGCATGGCATCGCGTCCTTTCCCCGGGGGGCGCAGAATCGAGTACAAATGCGCAGAGTGTCCCGGATGGCGGCTTCGACTGTCCGGATGTGCGGGACGTGTCGGGAGGGAAGATCCGTATGGGCCCGACAAGAAGGCCCGTATGGACCTGATTCCCCCCAGGGCGGGCTGAAGGGGTTGTGGGTCACAGTGCCCAGGGTGGCGCGGGAGAAACCCGCCCCACCCGGGGCACTTGTCCGGCGCCCCGTCAGTCGCGGGTGGCAAGCGCCTTCTTGAGACGGAACCAGTAGAAGCCGTGACCGGCCAGGGTCAGCAGGTAGGGCCACTGGCCGATCGCCGGGAACCGCACCTGGCCGATCAGCTCCACCGGGCTCATGCCGGCGAACTGGCGCAGATCCAGCTCCGTGGGCTGGGCGAACCGCGAGAAGTTGTTCACGCAGAGGACGAGATCGGCGTCCATCCCCTCTTCGGGAGCGGACTCCCGGAGGAAGGCGAGCACGGCCGGGTTGGACGAGGGCAGCTCCGTGTACGAGCCGAGACCGAAGGCCCGGTTCTGCTTGCGGATCTCGATCATCCGCTTCGTCCAGTGGAGCAGCGAGGAGGGCGACGCCATGCCCGCCTCGACATTCGTGACCTGGTAGCCGTAGACCGGGTCCATGATGGCCGGCAGGGTCAGCCGGCCCGGATCGCAGGACGAGAACCCCGCGTTCCGGTCGGGCGTCCACTGCATCGGGGTGCGCACCCCGTCCCGGTCGCCCAGCCAGATGTTGTCCCCCATCCCGATCTCGTCGCCGTAGTACAGCACCGGCGAACCCGGCAGGGAGAACAGCAGAGCCGTGAACAGCTCCATCTGGTTGCGGTCGTTGTCGAGCAGCGGGGCGAGCCGCCGGCGGATGCCGATGTTGGCCCGCATCCGCGGGTCCTTGGCGTACTCCGCGTACATGTAGTCGCGTTCCTCGTCCGTGACCATCTCGAGCGTCAGCTCGTCGTGGTTGCGCAGGAAGATGCCCCACTGGCAGCCGGACGGGATCGCCGGCGTCTTGGCGAGGATCTCCGAGACGGGGGTGCGCGACTCCCGCCGTACCGCCATGAAGATCCGCGGCATCACCGGGAAGTGGAACGCCATGTGGCACTCGTCGCCGCCCGAGCCGAAGTCGCCGAAGTAGTCCACGACGTCCTCCGGCCACTGGTTCGCCTCGGCGAGCAGCACCGTGTCCGGGTAGTGGTCGTCGATCTCCTTGCGGACCCGCTTGAGGAAGGCGTGGGTCGCCGGGAGGTTCTCGCAGTTGGTGCCCTCCTGCTGGTACAGGTAGGGCACGGCGTCGAGCCGGAAGCCGTCGATGCCCAGGTCCAGCCAGAACTTCAGCGCGGACAGGATCTCCTCCTGCACCGCCGGGTTCTCGTAGTTGAGGTCCGGCTGGTGCGAGAAGAAGCGGTGCCAGTAGTACTGCTTGCGGATCGGGTCGAAGGTCCAGTTGGACGTCTCGGTGTCGACGAAGATGATCCGGGCGTCCTGGAACTGCTTGTCGTCGTCGGCCCAGACGTAGTAGTCGCCGTACGGTCCGTCCGGGTCGGTGCGCGACTCCTGGAACCACGGGTGCTGGTCGCTCGTGTGGTTCATGACGAAGTCGATGATCACGCGCATGCCGCGCTGGTGCGCCGCGTCGACGAACTCCACGAAGTCGGCGAGGTCGCCGAATTCCGGCAGCACGGAGGTGTAGTCGGCGACGTCGTAGCCGCCGTCCCGTAGCGGTGACTTGAAGAACGGAGGCAGCCACAGGCAGTCGACGCCGAGCCACTGCAGATAGTCGAGCCTGGCGGTGATGCCCTTGAGGTCGCCTACGCCGTCGCCGTTGCTGTCCTGGAAGGACCTGACGAGCACTTCGTAGAAGACGGCCCTTTTGAACCAGTCCGGGTCACGGTCCTTGGCGGGCGTGTCCTCGAAGGTGTCGGGGACGGGTTCGTTGACAGTCATGAGGTGGGTGACCCTCCGATCGGCGGGGACGGTCGCAGAGCGAGGACGTGCGCGGGCCTGACGCCCGGCTCGAGGCGCACATAGTTGGCTCTGCCCCAGTGATAGGTCTCGCCGGTGAGCTCGTCGCGCACCGGTACGGTCTCGTGCCAGTCGAGGCCGAGCTCCGGCATGTTCAACGAGACCGTGGCCTCCTGGGTGTGGTGCGGGTCGAGGTTGGCGACCACCAGAACGGTGTTCGAACCCGACCGCTTGCTGTACGCGATCACCGCGTCGTTGTCGGTGGAGTGGAAGCGCAGGTTCCGCAGCCGGCGCAGGGCCGGGTGCCGGCGCCTGAGCCGGTTCAGCGTGGTGATGAGCGGGGCGATCGTCGTCCCCGAACGCTCCGCCGACTCCCAGTCGCGGGGCCGCAGTTGGTACTTCTCCGAGTCGAGGTACTCCTCGCTCCCCGCCCGCAGCGCGGTGCCCTCGCACAGCTCGTAACCGGCGTACATGCCCCAGGACGGCGCCAGGGTCGCCGCGAGCACGGCCCGCACCTCGAAGGCCGGCCGGCCCCCCGTCTGGAGGTAGGCGTGCAGGATGTCCGGCGTGTTCACGAAGAAGTTCGGCCGCATGTACGCGGCCGCGTCGCCCGACAGCTCGGTGAGGTACTCCGTCAGCTCCTGCTTGGTGTTCCGCCAGGTGAAGTACGTGTACGACTGCTGGAAGCCGATCGCGCCGAGGGTGTGCATCATCGCGGGGCGGGTGAACGCCTCCGCCAGGAAGATCACGTCCGGGTCCTTGCGGTTGATCTCGCCGATCACCCGCTCCCAGAACACCACCGGCTTGGTGTGCGGGTTGTCGACGCGGAAGATCCGTACCCCGTGGCTCATCCAGTGGCGCAGGATCCGCACGGTCTCGGCGACGATCCCCTTCATGTCCTTGTCGAACGCGATGGGGTAGATGTCCTGGTACTTCTTCGGCGGGTTCTCGGCATAGGCGATCGAGCCGTCGGGCCGGTGGTGGAACCACTCCGGGTGCTTCTCCACCCAGGGGTGGTCCGGGGAGCACTGGAGGGCGAAGTCCAGCGCGATCTCCAGCCGCAGCTCACGGGCGCGGGCCACGAAGGCGTCGAAGTCCTCGATCGTGCCCAGGTCCGGGTGGACGGCGTCGTGCCCGCCCTCGGGCGAGCCGATCGCCCACGGCACACCGACGTCCTGCGGGCTCGCGGCCAGCGCGTTGTTGGGGCCCTTGCGGTGCGTGGTGCCGATGGGGTGGATCGGCGGGAGGTAGACGACGTCGAAGCCCATCGCCGCGATGGCCGGCAACCGCTCGGCGGCCGTACGGAAGGTCCCCGGGACCGTCTTGCCCCGCACCTTCCGCACCCCCTCCGAGCGCGGGAAGAACTCGTACCAGGAACCGAACAGCGCCCGCTCGCGCTCCACCTGGAGCGGCAACGTCGGCGAGGCGCTGACCAGTTCACGCAACGGGTGGCGGTCCAGGGTCTCGGTCACCCGCGGGGCGAGCGCCGCCGCCAGCCGGGCCACCGCGGGGCGGGACTCGTCGCGCAGCGCGTCCACGGCCGCGAGGACCGCCTCCCGGCCCCCGCCCTTCTTCGGAACTCCCTTCGCGGCGCGCTCGTGCAGCTCCGCGCCCTCGGCGAGCACGAGCTCCGAATCGATACCGGCCGGAATCTTGATCTTGGCATGGTGGCGCCAGGTGGCCACGGGATCGCTCCAGGCCTCGACCGTGTAGGTCCACAGGCCCTCGGCGTCCGGAGTGACCTCGGCGCCCCAGCGGTCGGTACCCGGCGCCAGTTCGCGCATCGGGGTCCAGGGGCCTGGCCGCCCGGACGGGCCGCGCAGCACGACATTGGCGGCGACCGCGTCGTGGCCTTCGCGGAAAACGGTGGCCGTCACCTCGAAGGTCTCCCCGGCCACCGCCTTCGCCGGGCGGCGGCCGCAGTCGACCAACGGGCGGACGTCGAGTACGGGAATTCGTCCCATGAGCGGATTCACAGCATCACCTGAGGGTTTAAGGGGGTGCGGGTGGTGGTGCGCTCTTTGTAGCTCCGTCGACGGCTGGCGGGTTGCGGGCATGGCCGCTCCTGTCCGCGTTCACTCGGATGGCGGGTCTACGAGGGTGTACCGGAGGAGCCTTCCCCCCGTTCTCGGGTGGGCAATCCGGCGCTTTGTTAACTACTCGGACGTAGCCGTGCGAACAAGCCCACGGTAGCGACGAGAACCGGCCCCGTCCTCATGGACGGGGCCGGTCGGGGGACAGGGCGTTAGGGCCTTTCGTTTGGATCCGGCCTGATCCAACGAAAGACCCTAGCCCTGCGGGGACGCCGGCTGCTCCTCGGTGTCGGCGGACCACACCTGCCACGGCTGGCGCGTCACCCACTCCTCCACCGGCGCCGGGCTGACCGCGAGCACCTCCGCGGAGACGCCGTCGTCGGCGGCCATCAGCAGCGGATCCGTGCCGGTCGCCATGTAGTGGTAGATCCCCGCCACCCCGGCCGCCGCCTCCGGACCGAGCAGCTGGGCGAGCCCGCGCTCGAACACGTCCGGCGGCAGTGACACATAACGCACCGTCCGGCCCAGCCCCCGCCCGAACGCCTCCGCCAGGTCCTCGCCGGTCAGCGAGTGCGCTCCGCCGATGTCGAACGTGCGGCCGTCCAGACCGTCACCGGTCAGCGCCGCGTACACCGCCTCCGCCAGATCCCGGTGCGAGATCCAGGCCGTCGGCGTGGACGCCGGCAGCGGATAGGCCAGCACCCCGTCGTTCACCAACGCCGGGCCGTTCCAGGGCGAGAAGAGGTTGTCCAAATACACCGGCGGCCGCACCACCACCAGCGGAACGCCGCTGTCCCGGAGAACCTCCTCGGTGATCCGCCGGGTCTCGAACGCGGCCACCGCGGTCGGCCCCTGCGGGAGACGCGTGTTGGTGTTGTAGACCAGGCGCACGATCCCGGTGTCCAGGGCCGCCCGCGCGATGTTCCGCGCGTACCGGGCCACCCGCTCCGCCTCGTACACCAGCGGCATCACCACCGAGGCGTGGGTCGCGCCCTCGAACAGCCGCCGCACGTCATCGGCGTTCCCCAGGTCGCCCGCGACGAAGCAGGCACCCGGCAGGGGCGGGCGGTCACCCTCCGGGCGGCGGGTGAGCGTACGGACCCGGTGGTGCCGCTCGGTCAGCAGGCGGGCCACCGCGCCCCCCTGAAAACCGGTCGCTCCCACGACCGCCACCCTCATCGGAATCTGTCTGGACATGTGTCGTTGAGGCCCTTCGATAGGCTGTGACCGCTGCCGTGACGGCTTTCCTCAGGCTGGCGGCGGCGGCTTCGGCCGATCAATTAACAATCCGGGGCGGAAGTTGAAGGATCGTCCATGGACAGCGTGGGAACCGACTGTGACGACCGGCGTGGGGAGGGCCTCGACGACCAGCGCGAGGACCTCCTGAGCGAACTGCTGAAACCGCTCCGCCTCACCGGCGTCTTCGACAGCCGCTGGCACGTCCGCGCACCCTGGGCCATCGAGGGCGACGCGGAACAGAGCTGTGCCGTGCTCCACTACCTCGTCGAGGGCGGATGCTGGATCACCGGCGAGGGCCAGACGCCCCTGGAGCTGCACGCCGGGGACCTGATCGTCTTCCCCACCGGCACCGCCCACCGGCTCTCCGACCGGCCCGACCGGCAGGGCGTGCCGCTCAAGGCCGTGCTGCCCGAGCGCCAGCCCGGCACCTCCGGCGAGATCGTCATCGAGGGCACCGGCACCGAGAGCCGGCTGCTGTGCGCCGGGCTCCACTACGACGCCAGCGCCGCCACGGGCCTCTACAAGTCACTGCCCTGGGCGCTCGTCCTCGACGGCGCCCAGGTCGGCCGCGAGCCGCTGCTCCGCGACACCCTGCGGCTGCTCGCCGACCCGGCCCGGCCGATCGGACCCGGCGACCGGCTCATCACGCTGCGCGCCTTCGAGATGGCCCTGGTCCTCGCCCTGCGTCCGCTGCTGCGCGAGCTCACCGACACCCCCGACGCGCTGCCCGTCCTCCGCCACCCGGGCATCAGCCGGGCCCTGGTCATGATCGCCACCCGGTTCGCCGAACCCTGGACCATCGAGTCCCTCGCCCGGGAGGTCGGCATGTCCCGCTCGGCGTTCACCGCCGCCTTCCGGGAACTCGTCGGCGAGGCGCCCGCCCGCCACCTCACCGGCCGCCGGATGCAGGAGGCGGCCCGGCTGCTCACCGAGACCTCCATCCCCCAGTCCGCCGTCCCGCCCCGGGTCGGCTACCAGAGCGCCGTCGGCTTCCATCTCGCCTTCCGCAAATGGTTCGGCATGACGCCGGGGGAGTACCGCTCCGGCTACGACAACGCTGCCTGACCTCGGGATCTGGGCAAAAGCCACATGAACGGAAGCTGACTGGCCGGTTCTTAAGGACCACTGGACGGACGTTCATTGCCCCGGCGCCACGCACCGTACAGGCTCGGTCACGGCCAGACGGCCGGTAACACACGAGGAGAGGCGATAAGCGGTGACGAGGTCCGGGCAGGAGTATCTGGAGGCGCTGCGTGACGGGCGCGAGATCTGGCTGGACGGAGAGCGGGTCAAGGACGTCACCACGCACCCCGCGTTCCGGGCCACCGCGGCCTCCTTCGCCGGTCTCTTCGACCTGGCCCACGACTCCCCGCGGACACCGGTCCTCGTCCAGGGCGGAGTGCACCGCGCCTACGCCGTGCCCCGCTCCTACGAGGACCTGGTCGCGCGCCGCCACGCGTACAAGGTGTGGGCCGAGGCGAGCTACGGCTTCCTGGGCCGTACCCCCGACTACATGGCCTCCGGCGCGGCCGGGTTCGCCGCCGCCCCCCACGTCTTCACCACCGACCGCCACGACGGCGCCGACAACGCCCTGGCCTACCACCGCCGGCTCGCCGAGGGCGGGCTCTACTCCGCCTTCACCATCACCAATCCGGCCTCCGGGCGCGGAGAACACGACCTGACGGTCCGGGTCGTCGAGGAACGCGCCGACGGCATCGTGGTGCGCGGCGCCAAGACCATCGGCACCGGGGCGGTGTTCGCCGACGAGATCCTCGTCGGCACCATAGAGCCGCTCGCCCCGGAGGACACCGAGCGCGCGCTGACCTTCTCCGTACGGGTCGACACGCCCGGCCTCAAACTCATCTCCCGGACCTCCTACGAGGAACGGGCCCGGTCCGTCTTCGACCACCCGCTCTCCTCGCGGTACGACGAGAACGACGCGCTGCTCGTCTGCGACGACGTGTTCGTACCGTGGGACCGGGTGCTGACCTACCGGGACGTGGACGCGACCGCCGCGATCTGGTGGCAGACCCCGGCCTACCTCAACTTCGTCCACCAGTCGGCCACCCGGTTCTGGACCAAACTGGAGTTCCTCACCGGACTCGCGATCCTCATCACCCGGTCCAACGGCACGGAGAAGCTGCCGCCCGTCACCCAGGCCGTCGGGCGGCTGCTCGGCATGGTCGCCCAGGCCAAGGCGTTCGTCCTGGCCGCCGAGGCGTCCTGGGAGCCGGTCGACGAGGGCCGGGGCGGGGTGCGGCCGGGCCAGGAGATCTCCTTCGCCCAGCGCATCATGGCCGGCGAGCTGTACCCCCGGGCCGTCCAGGACATCAAGCTCCTCGCGGGCGGCGCGATCATCCAGACCCCGGCGAGCGGCCGCGACCTGCTCCACCCCGAACTCGGACCGCTGGTCCGGCAGTACTTCCGCACCCCCGGCCACCCCGCGGAGGACCGGCTCAAGCTCCTCAAACTCGCCTGGGACGCCCTCGGCTCCGAGTTCGCCGGCCGTCACGAGCAGTACGAACGCTTCTACCAGGGCGCCCCGCACGTCTATCTGACGATGCAGAACTGGGCGGGCGCCGCCGACGACTGCGCGAGCCTCGCCCAGTCCTGCCTGGACGGCTACGACCTCGGGACGACCACGGGGCCGACGGCCACCGGCGCGACCGCCGGGACCGGCCGGTGAGTGCCGGCCGACTGCCCAGCGTGCGCGGCGCCCTCGCCCTGCTCGCGTCCACGCAGCTGCTGCTGATCCTGGACACCGCGATCGTCAACGTCGCGCTCCCCTCGGTCGGCGAGGACCTCGGGTCGGGCTCCGCCGGGCTGTCCTGGGTGGCCAACGCGTACCTCATCACCTTCGGCGGACTGCTGCTGCTCGGCGGACGCACCGCCGATCTCCTCGGCCACCGCCGGGTCTTCCTCGCCGGACTCGCCGTCCTCGCCGTGGCCTCGGCCACCGGCGCGCTCGCCCCGAACGCGAGCACCCTGATCGCCGCCCGTGCCGCCCAGGGCGTCGGCGCCGCCCTCGCCGCGGCCGCCGCGTTCGCGCTGCTGCTCACCCTCTTCCCCGACGGACCCGCCCGGCACAAGGCGCTCGGCGCCTTCGCCGCGATGGGCGGCCTCGGCGGCGTCCTGGGTACCGTCCTCGGCGGCGTCCTCACCGACCTCCTCGGCTGGCGCTCCACCTTCTGGCTCAACGTCGCCGCCGCCGCCGTGCTCGCCGTGTCGGCCCGCTCCGCTCTCCCCCGGCCCCCGGCCCACCCGCCGCGCCCCACCGGCGGACGCTTCGACCTCGCCGGGGCCCTCACCGCCACCGGCGGCCTGGGCCTCGTCGCGTACGCGCTCGTCGGCGGCGGCGAGTCCGGGTGGCTCTCCGCCCGGACCCTCGGCGCGGGCGGCGCCGGACTCGCCCTCCTCGCCGCCTTCGCGGTCATCGAGACCCGGGCCGCCGTCCCCCTCGTACCGCCCGCCGTCCTCACCCGCCCCGCCCTGCGGCTGGCCAACACCCTCAGCGCCCTCGCCCAGATGGCGCTGTTCCCGATGTTCTTCCTGGTCAGCCTCTACCTGCAGAGCGTGCTCGGCCACTCCCCGCTCGGCGGCGGCCTCGGGCTGCTCCCGCTCTCCCTCGTCGTCGTCGCGGTCGCCCCGCAGACCGGCCGGATCATCTTCCGGCTGGGGCTGACCCGGACCGCGACCCTCGGCTTCGCGCTGCTGAGCGCCGGCACCCTGTGGCTGGCCCTCGCGCTCACCGCCGACGGCACCTTCTTCACCACTGTCCTCGCGCCCAGCCTGCTGCTGGGCCTCGCCCTGCCGCTGGTCATGGTCACCACCAATGTGGCCGCCACGGCCGAGGCGGCACCCGAGGAGACCGGGCTGGCATCCGGACTCGTCAACACCAGCCAGCAGTTCGGCTCGGTGCTCGGGCTCGCCGTTCTGGTGGCCATCGCCACCACCCGTACCGACGCTGCCACAGCAGCGGCTCAGACCACCGGCTTCAGAGCCGCGCTCCTCGTCGCCGCGGCCTTCGCCGCCGTCGCGGCGCTGCTCTCGGTACGCCTGCGCCTGCGCCTGCCCGCCCCCGCGACGGCGCCACCGCGCCGGGACCGGGTGGCCGGGCAAACCCACGGTGACCACGTGGGTGACCACATCTGACCTCGGCCGGTGAGCCGAAGGGGCGCGCGGCTGTAGCGAGGGAGAACGCGCACGGGTCCCGAGGAACGAGGGGCCGGGCACGATCGACCGTCGACAGCCGCACCCAGCGCCCCGGAGGCGAACCGAGCCCAACGAAGAGGGGCCTTTCCCTTGACCCTGTACGACCTTGTCGCGCCCGGTCTCGACGAACGCGGCGATCCCCGCTACCGCATCGCCGACATACGCGCCGCCGATCCGCTCGGCGCCGACGCCCTGCTCGCCGCACTGCCCGCGATGAACGCCGACGCCGACATCCCGGCGCTCACCGTGGCCCTGCGCACGCTCGTCCCCGACCCGGACCGGGCCGCCGAGTGGAGCGTGGAGGCCGCCCTGGCGGCCATGCGCGACCTCGGCATCCTGCTCGGCTCGCTGAAACGTCACGGCGTCCAACCGGTCGCCGCCGTCCCCGAGGTCCTGCCCGTCCTCGAAATCCTCAGCCGCCGCACCGACATGGTGCCCCGGGACACCGTCCACCACTACACGACCTGGAACCCGCTCGGTCCGCGCCAGCGGATGTACACCGGCCACCCGATGGAGGGGCACCTCCAGGAGGCCGTCCGGATGGCGTTCCCCGGCCTGGTCGCCGCCCTCGACACCTGTGCGCGGATCGCCCGGCTCGAACCGTACGACCCGGGCTTCGCGGTCGCCCTCGACCGCACCGCCCACCACGTCCAGTCGATGGTCGACTCCATCGACTTCACCATCGCCCACGTCACCCCGGAGTACTTCGCGCTCACCCTGCGCCCCTACTTCGAGGAGATCGAGGTCGCCGGGCGCGACTACCTCGGCCCGGCCGCCGCACAGGTCCCCCTCTGGCTCGTCGATCTGACGCTCTGGCAGTGCGACCGCTCCCACGCCGACTACGA
Organism: Streptomyces sp. NPDC003027; assembly: GCF_053591435.1. Classification (NCBI taxonomy): domain Bacteria; kingdom Bacillati; phylum Actinomycetota; class Actinomycetes; order Kitasatosporales; family Streptomycetaceae; genus Streptomyces; species Streptomyces sp. NPDC003027. Next base: position 63,959 of record NZ_JBSFTU010000025.1, on the reverse strand, counting down.
CGCCTTCCTCGCCGAGTCGGTCCAGTACAGCCTGCCGTCCTGGCGGGACTTCCACGCCCGGCACATCGGTGGCGTCTCCGCCGTCAGCAAGCTGTCGGCCGCGATCAGCTGGGAGAACGCCGACCGGCTGCCTCCGCAACTGGAGGCGTCCGCCCAGGCGCTCGCCCGGGTGCTCAAGATCCTCAAGACCTTCCGGGCCCGCCACATCGGCATCGCCCGCAAGGCGTACCGCGACGACCTGCGCCTGTACGAGGAGGGAAGCGGCGGGGCCCCCATCGCCCTGCTGCGCTCGATACTCGACCTGACCAGGGACAACGAGACCATGGTGCGCCGGACGACGGGCGGCCGTCCGGTAGCCGGGTCTCGGAGGTCGGCGGCGTGAGGAGGCATCCGATGATCCCCACGTCCCATGTGGTCGTCGCCGGCGGCGGTGTCGCGGGCCTCACGGCCGCACTTTCGCTGCACGCCGCGGGCTTCGACCGCGTCACCGTCGTCGAGGCGGCCCGGACCAGCCGTCCGGTCGGCGCCGGACTCAACCTCATGCCCAACGCCGTCCGCGAACTCGACGCGCTCGGTCTCCTCGGCCGGCTGGAGGCCGGCGCCCTGCGCACCCGCGAACTGCGCTACTACCACCGCTCCGGCGGCCTGATATCCCGGGAGCCGCGGGGGCTCGGCGCCGGCTACCGCTGGCCCCAGCTCTCCATCCACCGGGCCCACCTCCAGCAGGTCCTGGCCGACGCGGTACGCGAACGGCTCGGCCCGGGCGCCCTGATCGGCGGCGTCCGCGTCACCCACGCCGAGACGCTGCCCGACGGCCGCCCCCGCATCCAGCTGGAGCACCGCGACGGCGCCCTCCGGGGCCGGGCCTGCCTCGAACCGGACGTGCTGATCGGTGCCGACGGCATCCGCTCGGCGGTCCGGGCCGCGCTCAACCCCGGTGAGGGCAGCCCGCCCTGGAACGGGATGCTGGTGTGGCGGGGCGTCTCCCGGATACCGGCCCGCGCCATCGGCGGCTTCATGCTCATCGCCGGGGACGACCGGCAGAAGGCCGTCGTCTACCCCATGAGCCGGCCCTCGGGAGCGGACGGCACGGTCCTGGTCAACTGGGCCCTCGCCCGGCCCGCCGAGGACGGGGTCGAGGAGCGGGGGCGTGAGGAGTACCGGGGTGACTGGAACCGCGCCGTCCCCGTGGAGACGTTCCTGCACCACTTCGAGGGGTGGGAGTTCGACGGCGTCAGCGTTCCCGGCGTCGTCGAGGCCGCCGAGGCGGCCCACGAGTACCCCATGGTCGACCGCGAGCCCCTCGCACGCTGGACCCACGGCCGCACCACCCTCATCGGCGACGCGGCCCACGCGATGTACCCGATCGGCTCCAACGGAGCCACCCAGTCCATCGTCGACGCCCGCGCCCTCGCCCACGCGCTGGCCCGCCACCGCGACCCGGCGGCCGGCCTCGCCGCGTACGAGGAGGACCGCAGACCCGCCATGACGGCCCTGCAGCGGGCCAACCGCCGGCTCGGGCCCGAGGTCGTCATCGACCTGGCGCACCAGCGGGCACCGGACGGCTTCACCGACATCCACCGGGTGATCCCCGCGTCGGAACTCGCCGCCATCGCCGCCCGCTACGCCGCCACCGGCGCCTTCGACCCGGCCTCCGCCAACCGGGACTCCCCGTACGCGACACGCCGCCGGCCGGCCCCGGCCGTCCCCGCACTCCCCGCCGGCGCGCCGCGCTGACGCCCCTCCGGGCCACGGCACCACCCCCGCGCGCCGTGGCCCGGACGGACGGCGGTGGCTTACCTTCGGTGGGTGGCACAGCGCGACGCACAGCGTGGTGCGTCCGCCCCGCTCCGCTCTCCCCTGCGAAGGTGGAACACGTGAAGGCAATCCGTCGATTCACCGTGCGCCCCGTCCTCCCCGACACCCTTCGACCGCTCACCGACCTGGCGCGCAATCTGCGCTGGTCCTGGCACGAGCCGACCCGTGAGCTCTTCAACTCCGTGGCCCCCGCGCCTGCGGCAGACCGCCGCACCGACGACGGCGACCCCGTCCGGCTGCTCGGCTCCGTCTCTGCCGCCCGCCTCGCCGCTCTCGCCGCCGACCAGGAGTTCCTGGCCAGGCTGCGGGCCGCGGCCGAGGACCTCGATCACTACCTGCACGCCCCCCGCTGGTACCAGGAGCACCAGGAACAACACGGTGGGCTGCCCGCCTCGATCGCCTACTTCTCGCCCGAGTTCGGCGTCACCGCCGCCCTGCCGCAGTACTCCGGCGGCCTGGGCATCCTCGCCGGCGACCACCTCAAGGCCGCGAGCGACCTCGGCGTCCCGCTGATCGGCGTCGGGCTGCTCTACCGGCACGGCTACTTCCGCCAGTCGCTCTCCCGCGAGGGCTGGCAGCTGGAGCACTACCCCGTCCTCGACCCCGGCGAGCTGCCGCTCTGCCTGCTCCGCGACACCGACGGCTCACCCGCCACGGTCACCCTCGCCCTGCCCGGCGGCCGCACTCTGCACGCCCACATCTGGACCGCGCAGGTCGGCCGGGTCCCCCTGCTGCTGCTCGACTCCGACGTCGAGGAGAACGCCCCCGGCGAACGGAACGTCACCGACCGGCTGTACGGCGGCGGCAGCGAGCACCGGCTCCTCCAGGAGATGCTCCTCGGCATCGGCGGCGTCCGTGCCGTCCGCGCGTACTGCCGGCTCACCGGCACCCCGGCGCCCGAGGTCTTCCACACCAACGAGGGCCACGCCGGCTTCCTCGGCCTCGAACGCATCCGCGAACTGGCGGGCCGTGGCGTCGGCTTCGAAGCCGCCCTGGAGGCCGTCCGCGCCGGGACCGTCTTCACCACCCACACGCCCGTCCCCGCCGGCATCGACCGCTTCGAACGCGGCCTCGTCGCCCGCCACCTCGGCGACGACGGTGAACTCCCCGGCCTCGACGTGGGCCGGATCCTCGCCCTCGGCGACGAGACCCCGCTCGGCGGCGAACCCGGACTCTTCAACATGGCCGCCATGGGGCTCCGCCTCGCCCAGCGGGCCAACGGCGTCTCCACCCTCCACGGAGGCGTCAGCCGCCAGATGTTCGCCGGCCTCTGGCCCGGCTTCGACCCCGACGAAGTACCGATCGGCTCCCTCACCAACGGCGTCCACGCGCCGACCTGGACCGCGCCCGAGGTCGGACGGCTACGCCCCGACGCCGACGACCGCGAACTGTGGGAGCTCCGCCGCACCCTGCGCGAACAGCTGGTCACGGAGGTACGGGAACGGCTGCGGGCGTCCTGGCGGCAGCGGGGCGCCGGAGCCGCCGAACTGGGCTGGACCGACTCCGTCCTCGACCCCGACGTCCTCACCATCGGGTTCGCCCGCCGGGTCCCCTCGTACAAACGGCTCACGCTGATGCTGCGCGACCCGGACCGGCTGCGGGCCCTGCTGCTCCACCCCGAACGGCCCGTCCAGCTGGTCGTGGCCGGCAAGGCGCACCCCGCCGACGACGGCGGGAAGCGGCTCGTGCAGGAGCTCGTCCGCTTCGCGGACGACCCCCGGGTGCGGCACCGGATCGTGTTCCTGCCCGACTACGGCATGGCCATGGCCCGCAAGCTCTACCCCGGCTGCGACGTCTGGCTCAACAACCCGCTGCGGCCGCTGGAGGCGTGCGGGACCAGTGGGATGAAGGCGGCCCTCAACGGCTGCCTCAACCTCTCCGTCCTGGACGGCTGGTGGGACGAGTGGTTCGAGCCCGACTTCGGCTGGGCCATCCCGACCGCGGACGGCGCGGCGGCGGCCGACGAGGAGCGCCGCGACGACCTGGAGGCGGCCGCGCTCTACGAACTCGTCGAGCGGCGGGTCGCGCCGCGCTTCTACGACCGCGGCCCGGACGGCGTGCCGGCCCGCTGGACCGCGATGGTCCGCAGGACGCTGGGCGACCTCGGGCCGAAGGTGCTCGCCGACCGCATGGTCCGCGAGTACGTGGAGCGGCTGTACGCCCCCGCCGCGGCGGCGCACCGCGCGCTCGACGACGGCGCGGCCCGGGAACTGGCGCAGTGGAAGGCCCGGGTGCGGGCCGCCTGGCCGAAGGTCGCCGTCCACCACGTGGAGGTCGGCGAGCTCGGCGAGGACCTCGGCGACGCCGAGCTCGGCGCGACGCTCGCGGTGCGGGTGGGGGTGTCGCTCGGTGAACTGGGACCGGACGACGTGGAGGTCCAGGCGGTCACCGGCCGCGTCACCCCCGACGACACCCTCGCCGACCCCCGGGTGTGCGCCCTGAAGCCCGCGGGCGGCACCCCCGACCTGGAGGGCCGGCGGATCTACGAGGGCTCCCTGGTCCTCGACCGCACCGGCCCCTTCGGCTGCACGGTCCGGGTCCTGCCGTCGCATCCGCGGCTCGCCTCGGCGGCCGAGCCGGGTCTGGTGACCTGGCCGGCGGACGCGGTGGCGGAGGGCGCGGGGCTGCTGCTGCGCTGACGCGCCGGTCACGCGCGACCGCCCGGAGGGAAGGAGCCCTCCGGGCGGTCGCGACGTGCCGTGCCGTGGCTACGGGAACGTCAGCTTGAAGCTGTTGATGTAGCCGGTGTCCTGGGACGCCTTGTCCTGGACGCGGAGTTTCCAGGCGCCGTTGGCGACCTCGCTGGAGGCGTTGACGGTGTAGGTGGCGATCACGTTGTCGGCCGAGTCGGAGGACGAGAACGGCTTGAGGTTGTAGACCGAGCCGTCCGGGGCGACGAGGTCGACGACCAGGTCACCGCGCCAGGTGTGGACGATGTTCACGTCCACCTTGAGGGTGGAGGGCGCGTTGCCGGTGATGCCGGTGACGTCGACCGAGGAGGTCACGGCGGCGCCGTTGTCCGGGATCGACACGTCGGCGGTGTTCTCGAAGACCTTGCCGGTGCCGGGGTCGCCGCCGCCGGGCCGGGAGCCCACGTTGACGCCGGCCCAGGCGTGCTCGACCGCCTTGACCTCGGCGCTGCCCGCGCCGTACAGCTCGGTGGCCACCGCGACCGTACCGGTGCGGGCACCGGCGTAGTTGGTGTTCGAGCTGAACTTGGTGGTGAGCGCCTTGAACCAGATCAGCGAGGCCTTGTCCCGGCCGATGCCGGTGACGGGCAGGCCGTCGGAGGTCGGCGAGTCGTAGCTCACGCCGTTGATCGTCTTGGCGCCGCTGCCCTCGGAGAGCAGGTAGTACCAGTGGTTCGCCGGGCCCGAGGAGTAGTGGACGTCGATCGAGCCGATGCCGGAGTACCACGCGTCCTTGGACGAGCCGTCCTTGCTCGGCTTGTCCATGTAGCGCAGCGGCGTGCCGTTGCCCCGGATGTCGATCTTCTCGCCGACGAGGTAGTCGCCCTTGTCCTGGGCGTTGTTGGCGTGGAACTCGACGGCGGCCGCGAAGATGTCGGAGGTGGCCTCGTTCAGGCCGCCGGACTCGCCGCTGTAGACCAGGCGGGCGGTGTTGGAGGTGAGGCCGTGGGTCATCTCGTGCGCGGCCACGTCGATGGAGGTCAGCGGCTTGGCGTTGTTCGCGCCGTCGCCGTACGTCATGCAGAAGCAGGAGTCCTGCCAGAAGGCGTTGACGTAGGCGTTGCCGTAGTGGACCCGGGAGTACGGCGCGACGCCGTCACCGCGGATGCCGTTGCGACCGTGCACGTTCTTGTAGTAGTCCCAGGTGAGCGCGGCGCCGTAGTGGGCGTCGGCGCCCGCGGTCTCCAGGTTCTGCGGGGTGCCGTCGCCCCACACGTCGTCGGAGCCGGAGAAGAGCGTTCCGGTGCCGGACGTACCGCGGTTGAGGTTGTACGTCCGGTGGTTGCCGCGGGCGGCGTCGGTCAGCGTGTACGGGCCGCTGCCGCTGGTGCCGAGGGTGACCTGGCCGGCGTACTGCGTGTTGCCCGTGCCGTTGTGCACGGCCTGCCACTCGTACAGCTTCTCGCCGGTCCTCGCGTCGGTGACGACGTGCAGCTCGTTCGGGGTGCCGTCGTGCTGGAGGCCGCCGACGACCGTCTCGTACGCCAGGACGGGCGAGCCCTGCGCCATCCAGACGACCTTGCGCGGGGCGTGCTCGGTGGTGGCCTTGTCCGCGCCCTCCGCCTTCGCCTCCGCCAGCGCCTGCCTCTCGGCGGCGGCCGGGGCGACGGTCGCGGCGTTCGGGTCGATGTGCTTCAGCTCGGCGCGGGACGCCTTGGTGACGCCCTGCGTCCGTCCGGCCTTGTTCTCGGCGACGATCAGGTCGCCACCGAGGACGGGGAGTCCGGCGTAGGTGCGCTCGTAGCGCGTGTGGGTCGTGCCGTCGCGGTCCTGGACGACGTCACGGACGACCAGCTTCTCCTGGGCGCCGAGGCCGAGGGCCTTGGCGGTCGCCGCCTTGTCCGCGTCGGCCGCGCGTATGAGCGCGGTGCGCTGGGCGGGGGAGAGGTCGGCGGGCAGCTTGCCCGGGTCGGCCTGGCTGCCCGACTGGGCCGTGGGGGCGATGCCCCGGCCGTCGTCGGCGGTGGCGGCACCGGTCTGCACGCCCACGGCGAGCATGGCGGCGGCGGCGATCAGCGCGCCGGTGGCGGTGGCGCGACGGCTTGGCGTGGATCTCACGCGGACTCCTTTGCGAGGGGGGTACCGGTCGACGTGGGGGGTCGAACGGGCAGTGCAAACAGAGCTTCGGTGCGCGAACGGTGATGCGAAGAGCCGGGGAGAGAGTGACAGTCATGAACGGCCCGTGTCAGGAGCGCGTCAAGAAGTTGGCCGGAAATCGTCCGCTGCCCGAAAGTCCGTGTTCGTTGAGCGGACGTTTCGCCGCTCCGCACGGGCCCCGAGGAGCCGGCCCCGTCATCCCGCCAGGCTGTCGCGCCACGCGCGGTGGAGGGTCGCGAAACGGCCCTCCCCGCCCACGAGCGCCGCGGGCGGACCGTCCTCGACCACCCGCCCCGCCTCCATCACCAGGACCCGGTCCGCGATCTCCACCGTCGACAGCCGGTGCGCGATCACCACGGCCGTGCGCCCCGCGAGCACCGTGTCCATCGCCCGCTGCACCGCCCGCTCGCCCGGAACGTCCAGCGAACTGGTCGCCTCGTCCAGGATCAGCACCGCCGGGTCGGCGAGCAACGCCCGCGCGAACGCGACCAGTTGCCGCTGACCCGCCGAAATCCGCCCGCCCCGCTTGCGGACGTCCGTGTCGTACCCGTCCGGAAGCCCGGCGATGAAGTCGTGCGCGCCGATCGCCTTCGCCGCGTGCTCGATCTCCTCCCGGGTCGCGTCCGGCCGCCCGATCGCGATGTTCTCCGCCACCGTCCCCGAGAAGAGGAACGCCTCCTGCGTCACCATCACCACACCGCGCCGCAGTTCGGGCGTCGCCAGCTCGCGCAGATCGACCCCGTCGAGCAGCACCCGTCCCTCCGTCGGGTCGTAGAAGCGGGCGAGGAGCTTGGCGAGCGTCGACTTGCCCGCGCCCGTCGAGCCGACGACCGCGACCGTCTGCCCCGCCGGGATCGTCAGGTCGAAGCGGGGCAGCACCTCGCCCCCGGTCCGGTACGCGAACCGGACCCCCTCGAAGACCACCTTCCGCCCCGGGATCCCCGGCCGGGCGGCCGGCAGCGCGCGGGGCGAGACGGCCTCGGGCACGCCCGGCTCCTGGGCCAGCAGCCCCGCGATCTTGCCGAGTGAGGCGGCCGCCGACCGGTAGGAGTTGAGGAACATGCCCAGCCGGTCGATCGGGTCGTACAGCCGCCGCATGTACAGCACCGCCGCCGCGAGCACCCCCAGCGCCAGCGTCCCGCCCGCGACCCGGTACGCGCCCCACAGGCACATTCCGGCCACCGCCGTGTTGGCGACGAGCCGGGAGCCGACGACGTAACGGGCCATCTCCAGGAGCGCGTCGCCGTTGCTGCGCTCGTGCCGGTGGTTGAGCGCCGCGAACTCGCCGTCGTTGGCCGGCTCCCTGCGGAACGCCCGCACCGGCCGGATCCCGTTCATCGTCTCCGCGAACTTCACGATCACGCCCGCGATCGCCGTGGACCGCTCGGCGAACACCGCGTCAGCGCGCCGCCGGTACAGCCGCACCAGCAGGTACAGCGGTACGAAGGAGGCCACGGCCACCGCTCCGATGCCCAGATCCAGCCAGAGCAGCATGGCCGAGATGGAGACGAAGGCGAGGACGACGCCGATCAGCTCCTGGAGCCCTTCGGCGAGCAGCTCGCGCAGCGACTCCACGTCGGTGGTGGAGCGGGAGATCAGCCGGCCGGAGGTGTAGCGCTCGTGGAAGTCCAGGCTCAGCAGCTGGGCGTGGCGGAAGATCCGGCCGCGCAGGTCGAGCAGCACGTCCTGGTTGACCCGGGCGGCGCCGCGGACGAAGGCGTACTGGAGGAGCCCGGCGCCGGCGGCGCAGAGGAGGTAGCCGAGGGCGACGGCGATCAGCGGCCCGTGGTCCCCCCGCCGGAAGGCCGGGACGCCGCTGTCGATGGCGTACGCGACGAGCAGCGGACCGGCCTGCACGGCGGCCTGCTGGAGGAGCAGCACGCACGCGGCGGCACCGACGCGCACCCGGTGGGCGGAGAGCAGCGACCGCAGCAGAGCCCGGGTCGCCCCGGGGGGAGCGGGCAGATCGTCCCGGTCGAACGGGTCGCCGCCACCCGGCCCCGGCGTCCCACCCGTCCCCGGCGTCCCGGCCGTATCCGCCGCCCGCCCCGCCTTCGCCGTGCTCGGCGTCGCGTCCGTCATCGCTCCTCGTCCTCCTCGCCGGACATCAGCCAGGCGTACTCGGCGTTGCCGCGCAGCAGTTCGTGGTGGGTGCCCACCGCGGCGATCCGGCCCCCGGACAGGAGCGCGACCCGGTCCGCGAGCTGGACGGTCGACGGGCGGTGCGCCACGACCAGGGCGGTCGTCCCGCGCAGCACGTCCCGCAGCGCCGCCTCCACCAGCGCCTCCGTATGGACGTCCAGCGCCGAGAGCGGGTCGTCGAGGACCAGGAAGCGCGGCCGTCCGACCACCGCCCGCGCCAGGGCCAGGCGCTGACGCTGACCGCCGGACAGGCTCAGGCCCTGCTCGCCGACCTGCGTGTCGGGGCCCTCGGGGAGCGCCGCGACGAAGCCGTCGGCCTGCGCGACCTCAAGCGCGCGCCGCAGCTCCGGCTCACCGGCCCCCGCCACCGCGCCCATCAGCACGTTCTCGCCGACGCTCGCCGAGAAGAGCGTCGGTTCCTCGAACGCCACCGACACCAGCGCGCGCAGCCGCTCGCGTTCCATCAGCGTGATGTCCTCGCCGTCGAGCAGGATCCGGCCGGCGGTCACCTCGTGCAGCCGCGGTACGAGGGCGGTGAGCGTCGTCTTGCCGGACCCCGTCCCACCGACCAGGGCCAGCGTCTCGCCGGGCCGGATGTGCAGATCGATCCCGTCGAGCACGGGCGGGGCGTCGGCGGGCGCGTCCGGGTAACGGAACGAGACGCCCTCGAACCGCACCCCGTCCCGTACGTCCCCCCGCGCCCCCTCCCGTACGCCCGTGGGCCGCCGCTCCGGGCCCGGCCCCGACGACTCCTCCGGTTCGTCCATCACCTCGAAGTACCGCTCGGCCGCGGTCGCCGCCTCCTGACTCATGGCGAGCAGGAAGCCGATCGACTCCACCGGCCAGCGCAGCGCGAGCGCCGTCGACAGGAAGGCGACCAGCGTGCCGGCCGACAGCTCCCCCTCGGCGACCTGGACCGTGCCGAGGACGAGCGCCGCGCCGATGGTTAGTTCCGGAAGGATCGTGATGAGCGCCCAGATCCCGGCCAGCAGCCGTGCCTTCACCAGCTCCGTGGAGCGCAGCCGTCCGGCCAGCGCGCGGAAGGCGAGGGCCTGGCTGCGATGGCGGCCGAAGCCCTTGACGACACGGATGCCGAGGACGCTCTCCTCCACCACCGTGGTCAGATCACCGACCTGGTCCTGCGCCCGCCGGGCGACCACGGCGTACTTGCTCTCGAAGACGGAGCAGAGGATCACCAGCGGCACGACCGGAGTCAGCAGCACCAGGCCCAGCGTCCAGTCCTGCGCGAGCAGCAGGACGTAACCGGCCACGATCGTCACCCCGTTGACCAGCAGAAAGGTCAACGGGAAGGCGAGGAACATCCGTACCAGCATCAGATCGGTCGTGCCGCGCGACAGCAGCTGCCCCGAGGCCCACCGGTCGTGGAAGGCGATCGGCAGCCGCTGGAGGTGCCGGTACAGATCCGCCCGCATCCGCGCCTCGACCCCGGCCAGCGGCCGCGCCACCAGCCAGCGGCGGAGGCCGAAGAGCAGAGCCTCCGCGATGCCGAGCAGCAGCAGATACAGCGCGCCGAGCCACACCCCGCCCGGCTCGCCCGCGGCGACGGGCCCGTCCACCATCCACTTCAGGACGAGCGGAATGACGAGGGACAGACACGAGGCGACGATCGCGACCACGGCGGCCGCCGCCCACCGTCCCCGCACCGGGCGCACATAGGGCCACAGGCGCAGCAGCGCGCGCACGGCCGAGCGGTCGGCAGAGCCGTCGGCGGAATCCTGGGAGGGTGTCGGTTCTTCAGGCATCAGGGCCGAGCCTACGGTTCACCCCTGACAACCCTCACGTGGATTTCCGGCCCCCCGCGCCACCCGGACCGGTCGGCGCCCCTCACCCCCCGACCCGCAGCAGCACCACCGACCGCGCCCCCACCGTCACCCGCTCCCCGCCGCGGTGCACCGTCCCCGGCGCCCGGGTCTGGTCCTCCGCGGTGGTGTCCAGGACCAGTTCGTACGACTCCGCCCAAGGCGGCCCAGGCAGCAGGTACTCCACCGGTTCGGCCCCCGCGTGCAGCACCGCCAGGAAACTGTCGTCGGTGATCTGGCCGCCCCGCGCGTCCCGGCCCGGTATGTCGCGGCCCGACAGATACAGGCCGAGCGTGGCCCTGGGCGCGTACCAGTCCCCTTCGGTCATCTCCGCGCCGTCCGCCGTGAACCAGGCCAGGTCCCGCAGCCCGTCCGCGCCCTGCGGGCGGCCGGAGAAGAACGCCCGGCGGCGCAGCACCGGATGGGTGTGGCGCAGCGCGAGGAGACGGCGGGTCAGTTCGAGCAGACCGCGCCGGCCGGGGTCCTCGGGCAGCGACCAGTCCAGCCAGCTCGTCTCGTCGTCCTGGCAGTAGGCGTTGTTGTTGCCGCCCTGCGTGCGCCCCATCTCGTCGCCCGCGACCAGCATCGGCACCCCGGTCGACAGCAGCAGCGTCGTGAGCAGATTGCGCAGCTGCCGCAGGCGCAGGGCATTGACCTCCGGATCGTCGGTCTCGCCCTCGGCCCCGCAGTTCCAGGACCTGTTGTCGTTCGTGCCGTCCCGGTTGCCCTCGCCGTTCGCCTCGTTGTGCTTCCGCTCGTACGTCACCAGGTCGCGCAGGGTGAAGCCGTCGTGCGCGGTGATGAAGTTGACCGAGGCGTACGGCCGCCGGCCACCCCACGCGTACAGGTCGCTGGAGCCCGACAGGCGGTAGCCGAGATCGCGTACGTCCGGCAGCGCGCCGCGCCAGAAGTCGCGGACGGCGTCGCGGTAGCGGTCGTTCCACTCCGTCCACAGCGGCGGGAACGCGCCGACCTGGTAGCCGCCGTTGCCCACGTCCCACGGCTCGGCGATCAGTTTGACCCGCCGCAGCACCGGGTCCTGCGCGATGACCGCCAGGAAGGGGGAGAGCATGTCGACGTCGTGCATCGAGCGGGCGAGCGCCGCCGCCAGGTCGAAGCGGAAGCCGTCGACGCCCATCTCCGTCACCCAGTAGCGCAGGCTGTCGGTGATCAGCCGCAGCACCTGCGGCTGGACGACGTGCAGGGTGTTGCCGCAGCCGGTGTAGTCGGCGTAGCGGCGGGCGTCGTGCTGGAGCCGGTAGTAGCCGCGGTTGTCGATGCCCTTCAGCGAGAGCGTCGGCCCCAGCTCACCCGCCTCCGCCGTGTGGTTGTAGACCACGTCGAGGATGACCTCGATCCCGGCGGCGTGCAGCGCCCGCACCATCCGCTTGAACTCGCCGACCTGCTGCCCCGCCGTCCCGGAGGAGGAGTAGCCCGCGTGCGGGGCGAAATAGCCGATGGAGTTGTAGCCCCAGTAGTTGCGCAGGCCGCGCCGCAGGAGATGGTCCTCGTGCGCGAACTGGTGCACCGGCAGCAGCTCGACCGCCGTCACCCCCAGCCGTACCAGATGCTCGACGGCCGCCGGATGCGCCAGCCCCGCGTACGTGCCGCGGAGCTTCTCTGGGATGCCGGGGTGGAGCCGGGTGAAGCCCTTCACATGCAGCTCGTAGATGACCGAGTCCGGCCACGGGGTCTTCGGTCGGCGGTCGTCGGACCAGTCGTCGTCGTCGTGGACCACCACCCCCTTCGGCACGAACGGCGCCGAGTCCCGGTCGTCCCGCACGGTGTCCGCCACATGCTGCTGCGGCCAGTCCCGGACGTGCCCGTACACCTCCGCCGGCAGCGCGAAGTCGCCGTCCACCGCACGCGCGTACGGGTCGAGGAGCAGCTTGGCCGGATTCCAGCGGGCCCCGGTCCACGGGTCCCAGCGGCCGTGCACCCGGTACCCGTACCGCTGCCCCGGCCCCACCCCCGGCACGAAGCCGTGCCAGATCTCATGGGTCAGTTCGGTCAGCGGCAGCCGTCTCTCGGCGCCGTGGGCGTCGAAGAGGCAGAGCTCGACGGCCTCCGCCCCACCGGCCCACAGCGCGAAGTTCGTCCCCGCCACCCCGTCGGGGCCGACGCGGCAGCGTGCCCCCAAGGGGGTGGGCGCACCCGGCCACACGGCCGGTCCGCGCCGTTCCACGGCAGGGGAGGACCGCGCCCCCTCCCGCGACCCGTCCTCCTGTACCGCCTCCTGCTCGGCTGCGCTCGACACCTGTCCGGCCTCCCGCGGCTCGTCGGGCCCCGTGCTGTCCGGAGCGCGGCGTCCCGGCCGCGGCTTCCCGCACATGGTCCTCCCACCTGTTCTGCCCGGAGTGCCGCACTCCCAACATGACCCGCACGCACGTTTCCCCTGGAGGGTGGCCGTCGTTGGGCCGGTCGTGAAACACGTACTGAAGCGGGTGTGGGCCTGTCGTCCGGGTCGGGACCCCGGAAAGACCCGGAAGAAGGGGCCGAGGGCCGGTGCGGTGCTCGCCCTGGCGGCGGCGGGACTGGTGGTCGGGCTCGCGGGCTGCACGGGGAACGGCGACGGCGGTGGTCTCGGCGTATCGCTGCCGGGCAAGGCCCGGGCGCCGGGCGATGTCATCCGGATCAGCCCGGAGGACGGCAGCCGGGCCGTGCCGGCCGACGGCCCGATCGAGGTGAGGGTGGACAGCGGCCGGCTCGAACGGGTGACGGTCGTCCGGGTCGAGGACGCCCAGCGGGCCGAGGTGCCCGGCGCGATCAGCGCGGACGGGCTGCGCTGGCGGCCCCGGGCGGGCGCCCGGCTCGCGCCGGCCGCGAAGTACAGCGTGGACGCGGTGGCGCTCGACGGGCACGGCCGCCGCTCCGCCCGGCACACCACCTTCACCACGGCCGTCCCCGAGCACCGTTTCATCGGCTACTTCAAGCCGGAGAACCGTTCCACGGTCGGCACCGGGATGATCGTCTCCTTCGGCTTCAACCGGCCCATCGAGAACCGGGCCGCGGTCGAGCGGGCCATCAAGGTCACCTCCGACCCGCCGGTGGAGGTGGCCGGCCACTGGTTCGGCAGGGAGCGGCTCGACTTCCGCCCCGCCGAGTACTGGAAGCCGGGCACGAAGGTGACCGTCGAGCTGGCACTGCGCGATGTCGAGGGCGCCCCCGGGGTGTACGGCATCCAGAGCAAGAAGGTCGGGTTCACCGTCGGGCGCTCGCAGGTCTCCCTGGTCGACGCGGCCGCCCACACCATGGAGGTGCGCCGGGACGGCGAGCTCCTCGCGACCCTGCCGATCACGGCCGGGGCGCCCAAGACGACGACGTACAACGGCAAGATGGTGGTCACCGAGCTGTACGACGTGACCCGGATGGACGGCCGGACGGTCGGTTTCGGTGGCGAGTACGACATCAAGGACGTGCCGCACGCCATGCGGCTCACCGAGTCCGGCACCTTCCTGCACGGCAACTACTGGGCCTCGGCGGACACCTTCGGCTCGGCCAACGTCAGCCACGGCTGCATCGGTCTGCGCGATGCGAAGGGCGGCAGTTCCGACTCCCCGGCCGGCTGGTTCTTCGACCGGACACTCATCGGCGACGTGGTGGAAGTGGTCAACTCCCGTGACCGAAAGGTCGCTCCCGACAACGGCCTCGGGGGCTGGAACATGGAGTGGAACCAGTGGAAGGCCGGTTCCGCCGTGCGGTGAGACTCCGTCATCCCCTCGCTGACCTGCACCACCCGCGCACAACTGGGACTGAACGGTGACATTCACGTGGAACTTTCGTGTCCTGCGGTGTGATTATCTAACGCCGTGTGCGCGGAGGACGCGCGCGGGGGTGCGGGCGTGGCGTGGCCAGGCCGTGCGAGGGGAGACGAACCATTGTGAACGGGCAGCCGATATCGGGGGCATCGGTCGGGGCTACGCGCCGGAGGGGTCGACGTGGCGGGGCCGCCCGACTGCAGGCCGTGGCCGTGGGCGCCCTGCTTCTCGTCCTGACGGCGTGCGGGGGCGGGGACCCGGCCGGTGGCAAGGGCCAGGATCCGGCGGGGGACGGCGGCGGGAAGCAGGAGACCGCGGCATCGCAGGCGGTCGTGACGATCGCTCCCAAGGACGGCGCCGAGTCGGTCGCCACCTCCGGCGCGCTGAAGGTGACGGCGGAGCAGGGCAAGCTGACCACGGTCGAGGTATCCGACTCCAAGGGCACCGAGGTCGAGGGCAGGATCGCCGCCGACGGTACGAGCTGGCAGCCCGTCGGCCACCTGGCCGCCGGCACCCAGTACAAGGTCCACGCGATCGCGAAGGACGCCGAGGGCCGCGAGTCCGCGAAGGACACGACCTTCACCACCCTCGTCCCGAAGAACACCTTCATCGGCCACTACGCGCCCGAGGACGGCTCCACCGTCGGCGTCGGCATGCCGGTCTCCATCAACTTCACCCGGGGCATCACCGACCCGGAGGCCGTGGAGAACGCCATCAAGGTGACCGCGGAGCCGTCGGTGCCGATCGAGGGCCACTGGTTCGGCAACGACCGGCTGGACTTCCGCCCGGAGAAGTACTGGGCCGCGGGCACCAAGGTGACCGTGGAGTTGAACCTGGACGGCGTCGAGGGCCGTCCGGGCGTCTACGGCAAGCAGAAGAAGAAGGTCAGCTTCACCATCGGCCGCCGTCAGGTCTCCACCGTGGACGCCAGCGCCAAGACGATGAAGGTCGAGCGCGACGGCAAGATCATCAAGACGATCCCGATCACCGCGGGCGCCCCGTCGACCACCACGTACAACGGTCAGATGGTCATCAGCGAGAAGTACAAGGTGACCCGCATGAACGGAGCCACGGTCGGCTTCGGCGGCGAGTACGACATCAAGGACGTACCGCACGCCATGCGCCTGTCCACCTCGGGCACCTTCATCCACGGCAACTACTGGGCCTCCGCCGGGACGTTCGGCTCGGCCAACGTCAGCCACGGCTGTGTCGGTCTGCGCGACGCGCGCGGCGCCGGCGACAGCTCCACCCCGGCGGCCTGGTTCTACGACCGCTCGCTCATCGGCGACGTCGTGATCGTGAAGAACTCCAAGGACAAGCAGATCAAGCCGGACAACGGCCTCAACGGCTGGAACATGGACTGGTCGGAGTGGATCAAGTAGTCGTACACGACCGAGGGCGGGCCCGGTGCTGTGACCAACGGCACCGGGTCCGCCGTCGTTAACGGCCACTAACCTGCGGGGTATGACTGTGAACCTCGAAGTCGCCGAAGGCGTCGGCACCATCCGTCTCGACCGCCCTCCGATGAACGCCCTCGACATCGCCACCCAGGACCGGCTGCGGGAACTCGCGGCCGAGGCGACCGACCGCGACGACGTGCGGGCCGTGATCCTCTACGGCGGCGAGAAGGTGTTCGCGGCCGGCGCGGACATCAAGGAGATGCAGGTCATGGACCACGCGGCCATGGTCAAGCGGTCCCGTGCGCTCCAGGACTCCTTCACCGCCGTCGCGCGCATCCCCAAGCCGGTCGTGGCCGCGATCACCGGTTACGCCCTCGGCGGCGGCTGCGAACTGGCCCTGTGCGCCGACTACCGGATCGCCGCCGACAACGCCAAGCTCGGTCAGCCCGAGATCCTGCTGGGCCTGATCCCCGGCGCGGGCGGCACCCAGCGCCTCTCCCGCCTCATCGGCCCCTCGAAGGCCAAGGACCTGATCTTCACCGGTCGGATGGTCAAGGCCGACGAGGCCCTGACGCTCGGACTGGTGGACCGCGTCGTCCCCGCGGCCGAGGTGTACGAGCAGGCGCAGGCCTGGGCCGCGAAGCTCGCCCAGGGCCCGGCCCTCGCGCTGCGCGCCGCCAAGGAGTCGGTCGATCAGGGCCTGGAGGCCGACATCGACACCGGTCTGGCGATCGAGCGCACCTGGTTCGCGGGCCTTTTCGCGACCGAGGACCGGGAGCGCGGGATGCGCAGCTTCGTCGAAGAGGGCCCGGGCAAGGCCAAGTTCGTCTGACGGGTGGCGGAGGCTCCGGACCGGCGCCCCACCTTCGGTCGATGCCGGTGTGAATCCCCCGGAATTGTCGATTCCGGGGGACCGATTCCCGGGGAACGGCCACGCGGGCCCGTCGGTGCGGCCATGATGGGGGCATGGCGGGCCTGGAAGGTATGGAACAGCCGCGGCAGCAGCACGGCGGTGCGACCGCCGCACGGTGGGTACCGGCCGCCGAGGACGAAGAGGCCCTTGAGGCGCTGGAGTTGTACGGCAATCCGGCCGAAGGCGATGTGCGGCTGCCGTCCCGGCCGGAATCCGCCGCCATCGCCCGCCGGCTCACCCAGTGCGTCGTCCTGCGCCAGTGGGCGCTGAGCCCCCAGCTCGCCGAGCACGCCGTGCTCCTCGTCTCCGAGCTCGTCGGCAACGCCGTCCGGCACACCGGAGCGCGCGTCTTCGCGCTGCGCATGCTGCGCCGTCGGGGCTCGATCCGGATCGAGGTGCGCGACCCCTCGCGCGGCCTGCCCTGCCTGATGCCCGTCCACGAGATGGACGTCAGCGGCCGCGGGCTCTTCCTCGTCGACAAGCTCTCCGACCGCTGGGGCGTCGACCTCCAGCCGCGCGGCAAGACCACCTGGTTCGAGATGAGGGTCTGCGACCGCTGAGCGCGGCGCCGGGACGCACAGAAGCCCCCGTCCGCCGTGATGCGGCGCCGAGGGGCTTCTGTGGGGAGCGCCGTGGACGGGGGGGTGTATCCACGGCCGCTTGAACGACCTGGCCCGGGTCAATGGGGGTCGTGTCCCCGACTATGGCAGACAAGGGGCCTTGCCACCAAAAGCCCCTATGCGGGCAATCTGGACCATACCGGGACGCATCCCAGATGAATCGTTGGTGACATAGAGCACCTACCTTGTAAACCATGAATAAATATGGGAGCCGCTGATTGTTTCATCGGATCGTTCCGCATGCTGGACGGGCCTCACTACCGTGTAAACGTCCTGATATGGCTCAATCATCATCTTTCGGGCACACCGGCCTTTAAATGATCGGGTGACCCTGCCCGACCGCCGCACCGCACTACGGGCCGGCACGGCCGCCGCCGTCGCCGGAGCCCTCACCACCGCCTGCGGCACGGAACCCCGCCCCCGGCACACCCCGCCCGCCCGCGCGGCCGCAGCCCCCGCACCGCGCCGCTTCCCCGGCCACCCCGCCGAGATCGCGCACGGCCCCCGCGACCGCCCCCGCGTCGCGCTCACCTTCCACGGCCAGGGCGACCCCGCCATCGCCCGCACCCTCCTCGCCCAGGCCGAGGAGAGCGGCGCCCGGGTCACCGTCCTCGCCGTCGGCGGCTGGCTCGACCAGCACCCCGGACTCGCCCGCCGCGTCCTCGACGGCGGCCACGACCTCGGCAACCACACCCAGCACCACCTCGACACCACGACCATGACCGAGACCGAGGCGTACGCCGAGATCAGCGCCTGCGCCACCCGGCTGCGCCGGCTCACCGGCTCCATCGGCACCTGGTTCCGGCCCTCCCGCACCCAGCACGCCACCCCCGCCGTCCAGCGCGCGGCCCGGCGCGCCGGATACCCGCACGTCCTCTCGTACGACATCGACTCCCTCGACTTCACCTCGCCCGGCGCCCCGGCCGTCGTCGCCAACGTCACCGGGCGGATCCACAACGGATCAGTGGTGAGCCTCCACTTCGGCTACGCGGACACCGTCGCCGCCCTGCCCCTCCTCCTCGCCGACCTCGACCGCCGCGGCCTGCGCGCGGTGACCACCACGGAGCTGCTGACCTGATGCTGCCTCTCACCAAGCGTTCGAAGAGCCTCCTCGCCACCGCGCTGCTCGCCGCGCTCGCCGGCTGCGGAACCGCCGACACCGGCGCCGAATCCCAGGGCGGAGCCCGCAAGGACGCCGCGCTCCCCGCCGCGACGAAGAACGCCGCCCCGCCCGGCCTGCCCGGCATGCCGCCGGTCCTCGACCCAAAGGACGTGTACGCCGCCGACCGGCCGAACAACCTCTCCCCGGTGGTCAAGGACTTCCCGCCCCGGGTCTACGTCCCCAACACCAACTCCAACACCGTCTCGGTCATCGACCCGGCGACCTACCAGGTCATCGAGACCATCCCCGTCGGCATCCAGCCGCAACACGTCGTGCCCTCCTGGGACATGAAGACCCTCTGGGTGAACAACAACCGCGGCCACACCCTCACCCCCATCAACCCCGCCACCGGCGCCGCCGGCGACCCGGTCGAGGTCCACGACCCGTACAACCTGTACTTCACGCCCAACGGCAAGTACGCCGTCGTCATGGCCTCCCTGGACCGCGAACTCGTCTTCCGCGACCCGCACACCATGGAGCGGAGGAAGACCGTCCCGGTCTCCTGCTACGGCGTCAACCACGCCGACTTCTCCGCCGACGGACGGTACTTCATCGTCTCCTGCGAGTTCTCCGGCGAACTGCTCAAGGTCGACACGGAGAAGATGGAGGTCGTCGGCCAGCAGAGACTGCCCTTCGAGGGCGCGATGCCGCAGGACGTGAAAATCTCCCCCGACGGCAAGACCTTCTACATCGCCGACATGATGGCCCACGGCATGTGGGTCCTCGACGGCGACAAGTTCACCACGCCCAGCCTCCTGCCGACCGGCAAGGGCTGCCACGGCCTCTACATCTCCCGCGACTCCAAGGAGATGTACGTACCGAACCGCGGCGAGGGATCCATCTCCGTCTTCGACTTCGCGCGGAACAAGCTCACGAAGAAGTGGTGGCTGCCCGACGGCGGCTCCCCCGACATGGGAGGCGTCTCCGCCGACGGCAAGGTCCTGTGGCTCTCCGGCCGCTACGACTCCGAGGTCTACGCCATCGACACCACGACCGGCCGCCAACTCGCCCGCATCCCCGTCGGCAGCGGTCCCCACGGCCTGGCGGTCTACCCCCAGCCGGGCCGCTACTCCCTCGGCCACACCGGAATCTTCCGTTGATCTTCGTGGGCTCGGTTCTCCCCCTGCCTTCGGCGGGGGGACCCCCACCGGGCGCTTCGAGCCGGACGGCTCACTCGCCGGGCGGTCTGCGGGGGCCGCTCGGTCAGCCGGCGATGAGCAGGGCCTCGGAGGCGACCGGGCGGTAGCCCGCCGCCTGGAAGACGCGGACGCTGCGGGCGTTGCCCGGTGACTGCTGGGCCCAGACCACCTCGTCCGGAGTCAGATGGCGGGCGGCGAGGGCCAGCGCCCGCCCCAGACCGCGGTGCCTCACCCGCTCGTCGACCTCGATCGCCGCCTCCCAGCGCCCGGCCACGCCCCGCCCGAGGATCACCAGACCGCCGTCGGCCGCCCACACCCGCACGTCGTCACGGAACTTCATCGCCCGCACCACCCGCGGATGCTCCGGGTCCTCGATCTCTCGCAGCGCCAACTCCGGCTCACCCGGCAGCGCCTGAGCGACCGTCAGCAGATCGATCGTGTTCATGTGCCGCCCCGTCCGCCGCATCAGCGCGGCGAGGAACCCCGGGTTCATCGAGGCCGCCAGCGGGTCGCTCGACGCGGCCGCCAGCTCCGCCCGCACCCACCCCGGATCCTCGTCCGTGAAGACCACCGAATGCGCCGTGAAGGCGAGGACCCCGGCGTCCCGCCCGTTCGGCTGCGGCACCACCGCCGTCGTCCCGTCCGGCGCCGGGAACCGCCCGCGCGCCGCCGCCGCCAGGATCCGCGCCACATCGCTGCTCATACCCCCATGATCCGCCATGCGGCAGCCCGATAATCTGACCCCCGTCATCGCAGCATCGAGAAGGGGCGGAAACAGTGGCGGACATCGAGTCGGCACGCAGGGCGTTCGAGCGGTTCGACGTGGACGGGGACGGCCTCATCACCGCCGCCGAGTACAAGAGCGTCATGGCGCAGCTGGGCGACTTCCACGTCACCGAGACGGTCGCCGAGGCGCTGATCAACCAGCGTGACGGCAACGCCGACGGCAAGCTCTCGTGGGACGAGTTCTGGGCGCACCTCGACAAGGGCACCACGCAGGCCTGACCACCGGGCGGGGACGGGCGGCTCCGGCGTACGTACGTGAGTTGCCGCCCGTCCGGCCCTCGGTGACGATCGACCGGTGACGCCTCCCGGACCCATAGGTACCCCGATACGTCTGACGGCGGCCGTCCTCGGCGCACTCGCCGTCCTCACCGTCGCCCTGCTGGGCGCCGGACTCGCCCAGGCGGGCACCGGAGAACTCCCGATCCCCGCCGCCGGCACCACCACGCTGCTGCGGATGTTCGTCCTGGCCGCCCTCGCCGTCCACCTCGGCGAACTCGCCGGCGTCCGGCTGGCCGGCCGAGGCCCGCTGCCACGCCGCTGGTCCGTGGCCGCCGCACTGCTCGGCGCCGCCGCCTCCGCCGCACTGCTCCTGCTCCTCGCCGCCGTCAGCGGCCTCGGCCTCACCACCGTGTACGGCATGCGCGAGGGCCGGCTGCTCCTGGTCACGGCCAACGCCTTCGCCCTCGCGGCCCTCTGCGCCGCGAGCCGGCGCCCCTCGCTCGCGCTCCTCCCGCTCGCCGCCGTGATCGGCGCCGAGGCGCTGCGCGCGCACCCGGAGGCGTACAGCCCCGCGGTCGGCGTCTCGCTCACCGTCGTCCACCTGACGGCGGCCTCGCTCTGGTTCGGCGCCCTGCTGTACGTCCTGCGGACCATGCGAATACGGCGGGGCGGCCGCGAGGTGCTCGTCCGCTACGCCCGGACGGCGGCCTGCCTCTACGCCGCCCTCGTCGTCACCGGCACCTTCTCCACCCTGCGCCGCCTGCCCCTGGACGTCGTCCTGGCCACGGCGTACGGCAGGGTCCTGCTCGCCAAGCTGGCCCTGGTCGGCGTGGCGAGCGTGCTCGCCCTGACCGCCCGGCGGCGCATGCTCCGGGGCGGAGACGCCGAGGCGCCCGCCAGGATCGAGCTGGCGGTGCTGGCGGCGGTCGTGCTGATCTCCGCGGTGCTCACGGTCGTGCCCGACCCCCACTGGCTCAGCCCCGCGTGATCCGGCGGGCGACCGCGCCCCCGTCACCCGAACGGCGGTACGGCCCCGGACGGGCCCCGCCGGCCCGACCCGTCCGCCGGCCCTGGCGCGGGCCGCCCCCGACCGCGTACCGTGCCGGTGCATTCTGTCGGACACACGGGTGGGGATGAGGGGCGTCGTGACAAGCACGCGAAGGCTGTTCCTGGGGGCGTTCACGGCAGGAGCCGTGACGGTGGCGGCGGGGGCCGGAACCGCGTCGGCGGCCGAGACGGGCAGCCAGGCGGAGGAGGACGTGACCTTCGCGGGCGAGGTGAAGGCCCGCAACTTCAGGACCGAGGGCGGTGCCACGTCGACGTTCCGGACGGCGTCCACGGCGACGACCGCCAAGCTGCACGCGCTGACCGTGGTGCAGGACGGTGTGGCCGGCGACGGCGTGGCTCTGAACGTCGTCTCCCACAACCCGGACGATTCGGCGATGTACCTGTCCGGCACGGAGAAGGCCCGGGGCACGCTCAAGATCCTGCACCGCGGCTACCGGGACGCCTCCGACGGGGGCGCCGCCGCGGTCTCCGTCTACCTGGAGACGACGGGGGCCGAGGAGGACAAGGCGGGGGGCACCGCCGCCCAGGGCATCCTCGTCACCCACACCACCGGGGCCACCAAGGGCAACCTCATCACCCTGCGGAACAACGCCGTGGACGACTTCGTGGTGAAGGGCTCGGGAGCGGTGGGCATCGGCGTACCGATCGGCGCCACGCCCCGCGGCCGCGTGGAGATCGCCCAGCGCGACTCCGTGATCGGTCTGCTGATGCAGGCCAACGCGGACCCCGACAGCCGTCTCGTGGAGCTCCGCGACCGGGCGGGCGTCGCCAAGGTGCGGGTCCTCAACAGCGGGACGCTGGCCGCGCACAACGCCCAGTTCGGAGTCGCCGGCGCCGAATCGTACGGCGGCGGCGACGGGGTCGTGGGGATCCGCAACGCCACCGTCCCGCCCACCACCAAACCGTCGAACGGCGGCGTCCTGTTCGCCGAGGGCGGCGCGCTGAAGTGGCGCGGCTCGGCCGGCACCGTCACCGTCATCGCCCCGGCCTGATCCGCACCCGGCTCTTCGAGGCACCCATGGAACTCACCCCCGAGCAGCTCGTCTCCGAATTCCAGGACGCGGTGATGGAGCTGTACTTCGCCCGCAAACGCATCGCCCTCCTGGAGGCCGAGAACGCGGCTCTCAGGCAGCGGCTCGCTCTCGACGACCGGCCGCCGGCCGAGGAGAGCTGACCGCGGGGCTCCCGCTCAGCACTCGATGATGTTCACCGCGAGACCGCCGCGCGCGGTCTCCTTGTACTTGACCGACATGTCCGCGCCGGTCTCCTTCATCGTCTTGATGACCTTGTCGAGGGAGACCAGGTGGCTGCCGTCGCCCCGCATCGCCATCTTCGCCGCCGTGACCGCCTTGACCGCCGCCATGCCGTTGCGCTCGATGCACGGGATCTGCACCAGGCCGCCGACCGGGTCGCAGGTCAGGCCCAGGTTGTGCTCCATGCCGATCTCGGCGGCGTTCTCCACCTGCTCCGGGGTGCCGCCCAGGACCTCGGCGAGGGCGCCGGCCGCCATCGAGCAGGCCGAGCCGACCTCGCCCTGGCAGCCGACCTCGGCGCCCGAGATCGAGGCGTTCTCCTTGAAGAGCATGCCGATCGCGCCGGCCGCCAGCAGGAAGCGGACCACGCCGTCTTCGTCCGCGCCGGGCACGAAGTTCATGTAGTAGTGCAGGACCGCCGGGATGATGCCGGCCGCGCCGTTCGTCGGGGCGGTGACCACGCGGCCGCCCGCGGCGTTCTCCTCGTTCACGGCCATCGCGTAGAGGGTGATCCACTCCATCGCGAGCGCCGCCGGGTCGCCCTCGGAGCGCAGCTTGCGGGCCGTGTTCGCGGCGCGGCGGCGGACCTTCAGACCGCCGGGCAGGATGCCCTCGCGGGACATGCCGCGCGCGACGCACGCCTGCATCACCCGCCAGATCTCCAGGAGGCCCTCGCGGATCTCCTCCTCGGTGCGCCAGGCCTTCTCGTTCTCCATCATCATCGCCGAGATGGACAGGCCCGTGTCCTTCGCCAGGCGCAGCAGCTCGTCACCCGTACGGAACGGGTACTTCAGGACCGTGTCGTCCGGGACGATCGGGTTCTCGCCCTGGACGGCGTCCTCGTCGACGACGAAGCCGCCGCCGACCGAGTAGTACGTCTTCTCCAGGACCAGGGCGCCCTCGGCGTCGTACGCGAAGATCGTCATGCCGTTGGCGTGGTACGGCAGCGCCTTGCGGCGGTGCAGGATCAGGTCCTCGTCGAAGTCGAAGGGGATCTCATGGGCCCCCACCAGGTTGATCCGGCCGCTCGACTTGATCCGCTCGAACTCCTCGTCCGCCTTCTCGACGTCGACCGTGCGCGGAGAGTTGCCCTCCAGACCGAGCAGGACGGCCTTCGGGGTGCCGTGGCCGTGGCCGGTGGCGCCGAGGGAGCCGTACAGCTCCGCCCGTATCGAGGCGGTGTGGGCGAGCAGGCCCTCGTTCTTCAGCCGGCGGGCGAACATCCGCGCCGCACGCATCGGCCCCACCGTGTGGGAGCTGGACGGGCCGATGCCGATCGAGAACAGGTCGAAGACCGAGATGGCCACGGGGAACTCCTTGTGGGGGTTGGTAGACGCCGTTGTCTGCCGGGGTGGTGCAGAACGCAGCGGAGCGGGGAACGGGCTGGGGCACCGCGCTCACATTCCATTGTGCGCGGTGCCCCGGAGCTGTCGTACGAACGAAACCTGGAACTGAAGCGTACGAAATTACTTCAGGCCGGGGTACAGCGGGTGCTTCTCCGCGAGTGCGGACACCCGGGACTTCAGCGCCTCGGCCTTGTCGGCGTCGAAGCCCGGCTTGAGGGCCTCGGCGATGACGTCGGCGACCTCGGTGAAGTCGTCGGCGCCGAACCCGCGGGTCGCGAGCGCCGGGGTGCCGATCCGCAGGCCGGAGGTGACCATCGGCGGGCGCGGGTCGTTCGGGATGGCGTTGCGGTTGACGGTGATGCCGACCTCGTGGAGACGGTCCTCCGCCTGCTGCCCGTCGAGCTCGCTGTCGCGCAGGTCCACCAGGACCAGGTGGACGTCGGTGCCGCCGGAGAGGATGGCGACGCCGTGCTCGGTGACATCGGCCTGGACCAGGCGCTCGGCGAGGATGCGGGCACCCTCGACCGTGCGCTGCTGGCGCTCCTTGAACTCCTCCGAGGCCGCGACCTTGAAGGAGACCGCCTTGGCCGCGATCACGTGCTCCAGCGGCCCGCCCTGGAAGCCGGGGAAGACCGAGGAGTTCAGCTTCTTCGCGAATTCCTTCTTGGCCAGGATGATGCCGCCGCGCGGGCCGCCGAGCGTCTTGTGCGTGGTGGAGGTCACCACGTCCGCGTACTCGACCGGGTTGGGGTGCAGCCCGGCCGCGACCAGCCCGGCGAAGTGGGCCATGTCGACCCACAGGTAGGCGCCGGTCTCGTCCGCGATACGGCGGAAGGCGGCGAAGTCCAGCTGGCGCGGGTAGGCGGACCAGCCCGCGATGATCACCTTGGGGCGGTGCTCCTTGGCGAGGCGCTCGACCTCGGCCATGTCGACCAGACCGGCGGCGTCGACGTGGTAGGCGACCACGTTGAACTGCTTGCCGGAGAAGTTCAGGCGCATGCCGTGGGTGAGGTGGCCGCCGTGGGCCAGGTCCAGACCGAGGATGGTGTCGCCGGGCTGGGCCAGGGCGAACAGCGCGGCCTGGTTGGCGGAGGCGCCGGAGTGGGGCTGGACGTTGGCGTACTCGGCGCCGAAGAGGTCCTTGACCCGGTCGATCGCGATCTGCTCGGCGACGTCCACGTGCTCGCAGCCGCCGTAGTAGCGGCGGCCGGGGTAGCCCTCGGCGTACTTGTTGGTGAGAACGGAGCCCTGGGCCTCCATGACCGCGACCGGAGCGAAGTTCTCCGAGGCGATCATCTCGAGGGTGGACTGCTGGCGGTGGAGCTCGGCGTCGACAGCGGCGGCGACGTCGGGGTCCAGCTCGTGAAGAGGGGTGTTCAGCACAGACATGAATCGATCCCTAAGGGGTCTCAGTTCCCGGCGGAGAACTCGGCGTACTCGTCGGCGGAGAGCAGGTCGTCCGGCTCGCCCGTGACGCGTACCTTGAACAGCCAGCCACCCTCGAACGGAGCGGTGTTCACCAGGGAGGGGTCGTCCACGACGTCCTGGTTGGCCGCCACGACCTCGCCGGTGACGGGGGAGTACAGGTCGCTGACGGACTTCGTCGACTCCAGCTCGCCGCAGGTCTCGCCCGCGGTGACCGTGTCGCCGACCTCGGGGAGCTGGGCGTAGACGACGTCACCGAGCGCGTTGGCCGCGAACTCCGTGATGCCGACCGTCGCGACGCCGTCCTCGGCGTCCGACAGCCACTCGTGCTCCTTGGTGTAGCGCAGCTGCTGGGGGTTGCTCATGACCTGATTCTCCTGGATCGGGGGAGTGCTGATGAACGTGGGTCTTGCGGGATGAGACGGGAGGTGAGACGGGCGGTGGGACGGGTCCCGCCGGGAAACGTCACTTCCGGCGCTTGTAGAACGGCAGCGCCACGACCTCGTACGGCTCATGGGTGCCGCGGATGTCCACACCTACACCCGGCGTGCCCGGCTCGGCGTGCGCCGCGTCCACGTACGCCATGGCGATCGGCTTTCCGAGGGTCGGGGAGGGGGCGCCGGAGGTGACCTCGCCGACGACCTCGCCGTGCGCGACGACCGGCATCCCGGCGCGCGGGACCCGGCGGCCCTCGGCGACCAGGCCGACGAGCTTGCGCGGCGGGGCGGTCTCGGCGCGCTCGGCGGCCTTCTCCAGCGCCTCGCGGCCGACGAAGCGGCCCTCGTTGGTCGTCTTCTCGAACTTGACGACCCGGCCGAGACCGGCGTCGAACGGGGTCAGGGAGGTGGTCAGCTCGTGCCCGTACAGCGGCATGCCCGCCTCCAGGCGGAGCGTGTCACGGCAGGACAGACCGCAGGGGATCAGGCCGACGGGGGCGCCGGCCTCCGTCAGCGCCTTCCACACGCCCTCGGCGTGCTCGGGCTTCACGAACAGCTCGAAGCCGTCCTCGCCGGTGTAGCCGGTACGGGCGATCAGCGCGGGGACCCCGGCGACCGTGCCGGGCAGACCGGCGTAGTACTTCAGCCCGTCCAGGTCGGCGTCGGTCAGCGACTTCAGGATGCCGGGGGACTCGGGGCCCTGGACGGCGATCAGCGCGTAGGCGTCGCGGTCGTCGCGCACCTCGGCGTCGAAGCCGGCCGCCCGCTCGGTGAGCGCGTCCAGGACGATCTGGGCGTTGGAGGCGTTGGCGACGACCAGATATTCGGCCGGTGCGGCCTCGCGCTCCTGGAGCCGGTACACGATCAGGTCGTCCAGGATGCCGCCGTCCTCCTGGCAGATCATCGTGTAGCGGGCCCGGCCCACCCCCACCGTGGAGATGTTGCCGACCAGCGCGAAGTCGAGCAGCTCGGCGGCCTGCGGCCCGGTGACGGCGATCTCCCCCATGTGGGAGAGGTCGAAGAGGCCCGCCTTGGTGCGGACGGCGTTGTGCTCGTCGCGCTCGCTGCCGTAACGCAGCGGCATGTCCCAGCCCGCGAAGTCGGTCATGGTCGCGCCCAGGGAGCGATGCAGGGCATCGAGGGCGGTCAGGCGGGGGGCAGTGCTCATGGGTGTGGCTCCCGGATCCCAGGGCGAAAAAAATCATGACGGACGAGGACGATCCTCCCCATCTGTCATGGAACCTGAGAGGTTCACCGAGAGCATCCTCGGCTTGCACCTTGGGTGGGGCGCGACAACGCGCCCGCTTTTCAGATCTGCCTCATCCGCGCGGTACGGGGCCTGAGAGATTCAAGGGAGGGTCTTGCTCCTTCGGCGCCCGGACTGCTACAGCACTGCTACAGCCTGTCCGGGACTCTCCCGCGCGGATTCGAGCGGCCGGTATGTGGTTGTGTGCGCTTGGCGCGCACATCATTGCACGCGGGTCCTGATCGGCAAATCGCTTGTGCCTCATTACCGTCTCTTTACACTTCTTGGGGAAGGGTCTTCAGGACCCGACAGGGGGAGAAGCGATGACGTTCCAGCGAACCGGCGCCTACGCGGCCACCGGCATACCGGCCCAGCGCGCCCGGGCCAGGACCCGGCGCCGCGCCGCCGCGCGCCTGCTCCGCGACCTGCGCGACCGGGACGGGCGCGGCCCGAGCGTGCTCGCCTTCGCCGCCGGCGACCTGGTGGTCGTCTCCGGGCTGCCCGGCAGCGGCAAGTCGACGCTGCTGCGCCAGGCCGCCGACGGACGCGGCATCGACTCGCAGGACGCCCGCGAGCGCTGGGAGGCGCGGATGCCCCGCTTCCTGCCGTACGCCGTCTACCGCCCGCTGGTGCGCGTCTCGCACTACGCCGGGCTGCGCCGCGCCCTGCGCGCCGGCCGGAGCGTGATAGTCCACGACTGCGGCACCCAGTCCTGGGTGCGCAACTGGCTCGCCCGCGAAGCCCGCCGCCGCGGCCGCTCCCTGCATCTGGTCCTGCTCGACGTCACCCCCGCCGCCGCCCGCGAGGGCCAGCGGGAGCGGGGCCGCGGGGTGTCCGGGTACGCCTTCGCCCGGCACCGCCGGGCGGTCGGCCGGCTGCTGCGCTCCGTCGAGGCGGGCCGGCTGCCCCGCGGCTGCGCCTCGGCGACCCTGCTCGACCGGGACGCGGCGGCCGCGCTACGGAAGATCGCCTTCCGGGACGCGCACTGACCGGCGGGGGAGCGGCGGCGTCCCGGACCGGCGCGCTCCGTACGCTTGTGGCCACGACGGCGCCGGGGCGGCGTTAGGGTTCTGCCCCGAGGGCGCGCGACCGGACGCGTGAGAAGGGGAACCGAGACCGTGGACGTTACGTGGCCGGGCAATGAGCTCGAAGAGGTACTGGCCGCCTCGCTCGGCAACCCCGCCGCGGGCGGCCGGCTCGTCGAGGTCCTCGGCCGCAGCCCCGTCTGGGTGCCGCTGCCCAACGGCGGCAGCCCCGAGAGCAGCGACCTGGACCTGCCCACGATGGAGATCGACGGCATCCCGTACGTCCCCGTCTTCAGCTCCGAGCAGCAGTTCCTCGCCTGCGTCGGCAGCCACATGTCGTTCACCGTCGCGCCCGCCCGCGAGTTCGCCCGCGGCCTGCCGCCGCAGCTCGGCATCGCCGTGAACCCCGGCGGCACCGTCGGCGCCCCGCTGCCCCCGCCCGCCGTCGCCGAACTCTGCCGGGCCGGACGCACCCCGCTGGACGGCCCCGCGAGCGGCGGCCGGGTCCGGCTCTTCGAACCCGACTGGCAGGACGACCCCGTCGACTTCCTCTCCGCCGCGGCCGCCGAGTTCGAGGCCACGGGCGTCGTCCTCACCGCCCGCCGCGCCCTCGCCAGCGTCGAGGGCACCGAACCCGCCCTCTTCGTCGGCGTCCAGCTCGCCGGCTGGGACGGCGTCGACCGCAACGCCCCGCTCGACGCGCTCGGCCGCGCGCTGGGCCGGGTCGAGGTCGCCTGGCCGGTCAATCTCATCCTCCTGGACGTTGCGCGGGACCCCGTGGCCGACTGGATGCTGGACCGGGTGCGCCCCTTCTACCAGCGGACCGACGGCTGAGCGGGGCAGCACGGCATTGAGCGTCATTAAGCTGGACCGGTGGACGGAAGAGGGGCGGGACACAGGGTGAGCGCGTCAGGCACCGCTGCGGCCGGACAGGTCGAGCACATGCTGCGCCAGGTGGCACCCGGACGCTACGAAGCGTACGAGCGACTGCTGCACGCCCTCGCGGACGGCGACGTCTGGATGCTGCTCTGGCACGGCCAGGCCGGCGCGCCCGACGCCCAGTACGGCAACATCGAGATCGACGGACTCGGCTACGCCCCCTGCGTCACCTCCGCCCGGGAACTGGCCGCCTCCGGCTGGAACCGCGCCCACGAGGTGGTCACCGGCCGCGACATCGCCCGCGCCCTCTACCCCGACCGCTGGGGCATCTGGCTCAACCCGCACGACTCCGGCGGCGGCGTCGGCATCCCCTGGGCCGACCTGCGCCGGATCGCCACGGGCCTCGACCGGATGCCCGCCGGGCCGCTGCGGCTGACCGAACCCGCCCTGGAAATCCCCCAGTTCTACGCCCTGCTGACCCAGAACGCCCACCGCACCCCCTCCGTGAGGGCGCTGCGCCGCGCCTGGGTTCAGCCCGCGCTGGGCTCCCCGTACCTCGCCATCGGACTCGACCTCTACGACACCTCCCCGGCCTCGGTCGACGCCGTGCGGGCGATGATGGGCCGGTCGATCGCCGCCGTCCCCGACGGGCTTCCCGTCTCGACGGTCGCGATGTCCGACGACTACGACCCGGTGGCAATGTGGCTGCGCGCCAACGCCCGCCCCTTCTACGACCGGGACGCCCACGCCGCCCCCGCCCCGCAGGGCCCGGGCCGCGGATACCCGTCGGCCGCGCCCCGTACGTACTGATTCGCGCGGTTCCGTCTCCCCAATTCCGGCCCCCGACGGCGCAGTTGAGCGACATGTCCGTTCTGCTGGATTAGAGGGTGAGATGGTCCGCTCACGCGATCACGACGTCCGGATAACGGAAGGCAACGCACCGCATCACGTTTGAGCAAACATTCCCGGCTGGGTCTGGCGGGTGATCGCGGACCCATTGAAGACTCCCCGGAACACCGGGCGTTCGGCCGTCATGGCCGGTGCCCCGCAGTTGTTCCACCAAGCCGCTACCCGCGGCGGGCAAGGGCCGGCTACCGGCGGCCGAGAGGGGTCCTCACCACGATGACGGCACCACTGCACGAGACGAGTGCGGCCGAGTCGACCGCGGCCGTCGACGCCGTGCCCGAAGGTCCCGCCGACGTGATCCAGGGCCGTTCGCCCTGGCAGATCGCCTGGACGCGCCTCAAGCGCGACAAACTGGCCCTCGCGGGCGGCGCCGTCGTGATCTTCCTGGTCCTGGTCGCGGTCTTCGCGCCGGTGATCGTGGGCCTCCTCGGCCACCCGCCGGACGAGTTCCACGAGGACCAGATCGACCCGCTCTTCGGCACCCCGATCGGCCCCTGGGGCGGTATCAGCTCCGACTTCCTCCTCGGAGTCGAGCCGGTCAACGGCCGCGACGTCTTCAGCCGGGTCGTCTACGGCGCCCGGATCTCGCTCCTCGTCGCCGTCCTCGCGGCGCTCTTCGCGGTCGTCCTCGGCACCGTCCTCGGTATCGTCGCCGGCTTCTTCGGCGGCTGGGTCGACGCGGCGCTCAGCCGGGTCATGGACGTCATGCTCGCCTTCCCGCAGCTGCTCTTCACCATCGCCCTGGTCTCCGTACTGCCCAACGAGATCCTCGGAGTCTCCGGGTCCGGCGTACGCATCGGCGCCCTGGTGGTCGTCATCGGCTTCTTCGGCTGGCCCTACGTGGGCCGGATCGTCCGCGGCCAGACCCTCTCGCTGCGCGAGCGCGAGTACGTCGAGGCCGCCCGCAGCCTGGGCGCCGGCCGCCTCTACATCCTGCGCCGGGAGCTGCTGCCCAACCTGGTCGCGCCGATCATGGTCTACGCGACCCTCATGATCCCCACCAACATCCTCACCGAGGCGGCGCTCAGCTTCCTGGGAGCGGGTGTGAAGCCTCCCACCGCTTCCTGGGGCCAGATGCTGTCGACGGCCATCACCACCTATGAATCGGACCCCCTGTTCATGGTGATCCCCGGCCTGGCGATCTTCATCACCGTTCTGGCGTTCAACCTCTTCGGCGACGGCGTGCGTGACGCGCTCGACCCGAAGGCCGCTCGCTGAGCGGCTGCCAGCCCGCACAGACCCGCCCCTGCCGCTGGTGACAGGAGGCAATCAACACCGGCGGACCGCCCCGACGGCCGCCACTATTCCGGAGGTTGCGAGACCATGAACCTGAACAGCTCTTCACGGCGCAGAATCGCCGCGGGCGCACTGCTCGCCGCGGCCACCATGGTCGTCACCACGGCGTGCGGCGGCGGAAACGGCGGCGGCGACGGCAAGTCCGGCGCGGCCGGCTTCAACGCCGCCGTGAACAAGATCGCCAACCCTTCCGACAAGAAGGGCGGTGAGCTGAAGTTCATCGGCTCGCAGGAGGCCGACTCCTGGGACCCGCAGCGCGGTTACTACGGCTTCGTGTGGGACTTCGCCCGCTACTACACCCGCCAGCTCGTCACCTTCAAGGCGGCCCCCGGCGCGGCCTCCACCGAGCTGGTCTCCGACCTCGCCACCGACACCGGCAAGGTCTCGCCCGACGGTCTCACCTACACCTTCACGTTGAAGGACGGGGTGAACTGGGAGGACGGCAAGCCGATCACCTCCAAGGACATCAAGTACGGCATCGAGCGCATCTGGGCCCAGGACGTCATCTCCGGCGGCCCGATCTACCTCCAGCAGGTGCTCGACCCCAAGGGCGAGTACAAGGGCCCGTACAAGGACACCTCCCCGGACAAGCTCGGCCTGAAGGCGATCGAGACCCCGGACGACAAGACCATCGTCTTCAAGCTGCCGGTCCCCAACGGTGACTTCCTGCAGATGCTGGCCATGCCCGCCGCCTCGCCGGTCCGCCAGGACAAGGACACCAAGGCGCAGTACGGCCTGAAGCCGTTCTCCTCCGGCCCGTACAAGTGGCAGTCGTACACGCCCAACAAGTCGATCATGCTGGTCCGCAACGACAAGTGGGACCCGAAGTCGGACACCGTCCGCAAGGCGCTTCCCGACAAGATCAGCGTCAAGTTCACCACCAACGCCGACGACATGGACAACCGTCTGATCGAGGGCGAGTACGACCTCGACCTCAACGCCACCGGTGTCGGCGCGTCGGCCCGCGGCAAGGTCCTCCAGCAGCACAAGGCGAACGCGGACAACCCGCAGACCGGCTTCATCCGCTACGCGGTCTTCCCCCAGACGGTCGTTCCCAACATCGAGTGCCGCAAGGCCATGATCTACGCGGCCGACTCCAAGTCCCTCCAGACCGCCCGTGGCGGCCCGCAGGCCGGTGGCGACATCGCCACCAACATGCTGCCGCCGGCGATCAAGGGTGCCGACCCGAAGGCCGACCCGTACGGCAAGCTCTCCGGCAAGCCGGACATCGCCAAGGCGAAGGAGGCGCTGAAGAAGTGCGGCAAGCCGAACGGCTTCAAGACCACCATCGCCGTCCGTAACAACAAGAAGATCGAGATCGCGACCGCCGAGTCCCTCCAGCAGTCGCTGAAGGCCGTCGGCATCGACGCCCAGATCGACCAGTTCGACGGCGCCCAGACCTCCGGCATCATCGGTTCGCCGAAGGTGGTCAAGGAGAAGGGCTACGGCATCATCATCATGGGCTGGGGCGCCGACTTCCCCAGCGGCCAGGGCTTCCTCCAGCCGCTGGTCGACGGCCGCTTCATCCTGCAGAGCGGTAACAACAACTTCTCCGAGCTGAACGACCCCGCCGTCAACAAGCTCTTCGACGAGGCGCTGAAGGAGACCGACCCGGTCAAGGCCGGCGAGCTCTACAAGCAGATCAACACGAAGGTCTCCGAGGCCGCGGTCTACCTGCCCTTCACCCACGAGAAGAACATCATCTGGCGCTCGTCGCGACTGACCAACGTCTACACGGCCGACGCCTACAACGGCCGCTACGACTACGCGTCGCTCGGCGTCGTCAAGTAGGTCGAGTCCGTCGAGTGTCCACCAACTCGCTCCACCGGCGCACCACCCGCCGCTAGGTCCGAAGGGCAGGTGATGGCCGCTCACGGTGGCCGGGGACCCCGATCGGGATCCCCGGCCACCGGTCGGCCGACCGCATGCTTGCATATATCGTCCGACGGCTGTTCGCCGTCGTAGTGATGCTGATGGTCGTCACCCTGGTGACGCTCAGCATCTTCTTCCTGATCCCCAAGATGACCGGCAGCGACCCTGCCGCGATGTTCGTCGGCAAGCAGGCGGACCCTGCCTCGATCGAAGGCATCCGGCAGAAGCTGGGTCTGGACGAGCCGATCCTCGTCCAGTTCTGGCACTTCGTCTCCGGAATCTTCGTCGGCCGCGACTACACCGGCGGCGGCAGCACGATCCACTGCGCGGCACCCTGCTTCGGCTACTCGTTCCGCACCGAGCAGGACGTCTCGACGATGCTGGTGGACGCCTTCCCCGTCACCCTGTCCATGGTCATCGGCGCCGCGATCCTGTGGCTGCTCATGGGCGTGTCGACCGGTGTGGTCTCCGCCCTCAAGCGGGGCACAATCGTCGACCGCGTCGCCATGATCACCGCGCTCGCCGGCGTCTCGCTCCCCATCTTCTTCACCGCCATGCTGGCGATGCTGATCTTCCGCACCCAACTGGGCTGGCTCAACGCCTCGTACGTGCCGATCGGCGAGTCCTTCGGCGGCTGGTTCGGCGGCCTGCTGCTGCCCTGGATCACGCTCGCCTTCCTCTACGCGGCGATGTACGCGCGGCTCACCCGGGCCACGATGCTCGAAGTGCTCGGCGAGGACTACATCCGTACGGCACGGGCCAAGGGTCTGCCGGAGCCGGTCGTGCTCGGCAAGCACGCCATGCGTTCCACCATGACCCCCATCCTGACCATCTTCGGCATGGACCTCGGCGCCCTCGTCGGCGGCGCGATCCTGACCGAGACCGCGTTCAACCTGCAAGGCCTCGGCTGGATGGCCATCAAGGGAGTGAGCGAGCGCGACCTGCCGCTGATCATGGCGGTCACGCTCATCACCGCCGCCTGTGTCGTCCTCGCCAACCTCGTGGTGGACCTTCTGTACGCGGTGATCGACCCCCGAGTGAGGCTCGCATGACGGACAAGCTTCTGAAGACCGGAGCCGCTGTGGGGGAGCCGGTCGCGTCCGGGGGGTCCGCGCCGTCCGACGCCTTCCTCGACGTACGCGACCTGAAGATCCACTTCCCGACCGACGACGGCGTGGTCAAGTCGGTCGACGGCCTCACCTTCCAGCTGGAGAAGGGCAAGACCCTCGGCATCGTGGGCGAGTCCGGCTCCGGCAAGTCGGTGACCTCGCTCGGCATCATGGGCCTGCACACCGTCGGCCAGTACGGCCGGCAGAAGGCGCGGATCTC
Source organism: Streptomyces sp. NPDC003027 (assembly GCF_053591435.1). Classification (NCBI taxonomy): domain Bacteria; kingdom Bacillati; phylum Actinomycetota; class Actinomycetes; order Kitasatosporales; family Streptomycetaceae; genus Streptomyces; species Streptomyces sp. NPDC003027. The sequence continues at coordinate 29,313 of NZ_JBSFTU010000025.1, read as the reverse complement.
CGGCGAGATCTGGCTCAACGGCCAGGAGTTGCTGTCCGCGGACGCCGAGACCGTCCGCAAGCTGCGCGGCCGCGACATGGCGATGATCTTCCAGGACCCGCTGTCCGCGATGCACCCGTACTACACGGTCGGCGCCCAGATCGTGGAGGCCTACCGCGTCCACAACGACGTCGACAAGAAGACCGCCCGCAGGCGGGCCGTCGAACTCCTCGACCGGGTGGGCATCCCCGAGCCGGCCAAGCGGGTCGACAGCTACCCGCACGAGTTCTCCGGCGGTATGCGCCAGCGCGCCATGATCGCGATGGCGCTGGTCAACAACCCCGAACTGCTCATCGCCGACGAGCCGACCACCGCGCTCGACGTCACCGTCCAGGCGCAGATCCTCGACCTGATCCGCGACCTCCAGAAGGAGTTCGGCTCCGCGGTCATCATGATCACGCACGATCTCGGCGTCGTCGCCGAGGTCGCCGACGACATCCTGGTGATGTACGGCGGCCGGTGCGTGGAGCGCGGACCGGCCGAGGCGGTCTTCTACGAGCCGCAGCACCCCTACACCTGGGGCCTGCTCGGCTCGATGCCGCGGATCGACCGGGAGCAGACCGACCGGCTCATCCCGGTCAAGGGCAACCCGCCCAGCCTCATCAACATCCCGAGCGGCTGCGCCTTCAACCCGCGCTGCCCGTACGCGGACGTGCCCAAGGGCGGCATCACGCGCACCGAGCGCCCGGAGCTGCGGCTCGCGACGAGTGACGAGGGCTCCGGCCGTCACCACTCCGCCTGCCACATGTCGCAGGAAGAGCGGACCCGGATCTGGACCGAAGAGATTGCGCCGAAGCTGTGAGCGAGAACAACACGACGGGGACGACCCCCGAGCCCCTGCTCAAGGTCAGCGGCCTGGTGAAGCACTTCCCGATCAAGAAGGGGATGCTGCAGCGCCAGGTCGGGGCGGTCAAGGCGGTCGACGGCATCGACTTCGAGGTGCTGCCGGGCGAGACCCTCGGCGTCGTGGGCGAGTCCGGCTGCGGCAAGTCGACGATGGGCCGGCTCATCACCCGGCTCCTCGAACCGACGGGCGGGACGATCGAGTTCGAGGGCGTGGACGTCTCCCACCTGGGTGTGGCCAAGATGCGTCCGCTGCGCCGCGACATCCAGATGATCTTCCAGGACCCGTACGGCTCGCTGAACCCGAGGCACACGGTCGGTTCGATCGTCTCGGCGCCGTTCAGGCTCCAGGGTGTTGAGCCCGAGGGCGGGGTGCGGAACGAGGTCCAGCGCCTGCTCGGCCTGGTCGGCCTCAACCCCGAGCACTACAACCGCTACCCGCACGAGTTCTCCGGCGGCCAGCGTCAGCGCATCGGCATCGCCCGGGCGCTGGCCCTGAAGCCGAAGCTGGTCGTGGCCGACGAGCCCGTCTCCGCCCTGGACGTCTCCATCCAGGCGCAGGTGGTCAACCTCCTGGACGACCTCCAGGAGGAGCTGGGTCTCACCTACGTGATCATCGCCCACGACCTGTCGGTCATCCGGCACGTCTCGGACCGGATCGCGGTGATGTACCTCGGCAAGATCGTGGAGCTCGCGGACCGCAAGTCCCTGTACGAGTCGCCGATGCACCCGTACACCAAGGCCCTGATGTCCGCGGTCCCGGTGCCGGACCCGCGCCGCCGGGGCGTGAAGAGCGAGCGGATCCTGCTGACCGGTGACGTCCCGTCGCCGATCGCCCCGCCGCCGGGCTGCCGCTTCCACACCCGCTGCTGGAAGGCGACGGCGGTCTGCAAGACCGACGAGCCGCCGCTGCTGGAACTCCGCCCGGGACAGCGCGTGGCCTGCCACCACCCGGAGAACGCCGAGGGCCTGACCGTTCCGGTGGCGCGGGAGTCGGTGGAGGTGACGCTGCCGAAGGCGGGGCTTTCGGCCGACGCGTCCGGCGCGGGCTCCCCGGAGGAGACGGGCGAGACCGGCACGTCCAAGGTGTGACGGCGCGAAGCCGCCGGAGGGGGCGCAGGGGGCGTAGCCCCCGGCTCGTCCCGTCAGGGTTTCGGGAAGGGGCGGGGCGGGGGAGATCCCCACCCCGCCCCTTCCGTGCCCCACCCCGCCAGGGCCCCGCCCCCGACCCACCGGGCGCCCACCCCCGGCAGGGCCCCGCACCCGACCGACACGGCGCCCACCCCCGGCAGGGCCCCGCTCAGCCCCGCCTGGGAAGGGCCGGCGCGCCCCACCCGTCACAATGGGCGCCGTGGTCCACGATCTGTTCACCCCCACCGTCCAGCACGCGCTCGACCTGGTCGGCATCTTCGTCTTCGCCATCTCCGGCGCCCTGCTCGCCGTCCGCAAGAACTTCGACGTCTTCGGCATAGCCGTCCTCGCCGAGGTGACCGCGCTCGGCGGCGGCCTCCTGCGCGACCTGATCATCGGCGCCGTACCCCCCGCCGCCTTCACCGATCTCGGCTACTTCCTCATGCCGCTCGTCGCCACCGTGCTGGTCTTCTTCCTCCACCCCCAGGTGGAGCGCACCCAGACCGCCGTGAACGTCTTCGACGCCGCCGGCCTCGGCCTCTTCTGCGTCACCGGAACCACCAAGGCGTACGAATACGGGCTCGGCCTGACCTCCTCCGCCGCCCTGGGCCTCGCCACCGCCGTCGGGGGCGGTGTCCTGCGCGACGTCCTCGCCAACGAGGTGCCCTCCCTGCTCCGCTGGGACCGCGACCTCTATGCCGTGCCCGCCATGGTCGGCGCCACGATGGTCGTCCTCTGCATCCGTTTCGACACGCTCAACGCCTTCACCAGCGGCGCGGCCGTCCTCACGGCCTTCGCGCTGCGCCTGCTCGCCATGCGCTACCACTGGCGCGCCCCACGGGCCTGGAACCGGCGCTCCTCCGCTCGCGAGGAGCCCGAAAAAGCTACCGCTCAGTAGTTACCTGCTGTACCGTCGGGCGCATGAGCATGAGCACCGAGACGGCCGCGTCGACGGCCACGGCGAAGAGCCCGGCGACCGCCGCGTCGCCGAGCCCGGCGACGAGTGAGTTCGACCGCGACACCGCCGTCACCCTCCGCGCCCCGGGCGTCTACGACGCAGATCTCTCCGCCGGCTGGACGATCATCCACGCCGTCAACGGCGGCTATCTCCTCGCCCTCCTCGGCCGCGCCCTCGGCGACCACCTCCCGCACCCGGACCCGTTCACGATCTCGGCGCACTACCTCACGCCGTCCGTGCCCGGCCCCGCGGTGATCCGCACCGAGACGGTCCGCACCGGACGCACCCTCTCCACCGGCCAGGCGTCCCTCCTCCAGTACGCCGAGGACGGCACCGAGGTGGAGCGCATCCGCGTCCTCGCCTCGTACGGAGACCTCGACGCGCTCCCCGACGACGTGCGCACCTCCGCGCACCCCCCGGCCATCGCGCCCATCGAGAACTGCTTCGGCGCCTCGGACGGCCCCACGCCCCAGATCCCCGGCTCCTCCGCCATCACCGAGCGGCTCGACATCAGGCTCGACCCGGCCACGGTCGGCTGGGCCGTCGGCGCGCCCTCCGGCAAGGGCGAGATGCGCGGCTGGTTCGGCCTCGCCGACGGCCGCGAGCCGGACCCGCTCTCGCTGCTCCTCACCGTCGACGCCCTGCCGCCGACCTCCTTCGAGCTCGGCCTCAAGGGCTGGACCCCGACCGTCGAGCTCACCGCCCACGTCCGCTGCCGCCCGGCCCCCGGCCCGCTGCGCGTCTCCATCACCACCCGCAACCTCGCCGGCGGCTTCCTGGAGGAGGACGCCGAGGTCTGGGACAGCGCGGACCGCCTCGTCGCCCAGTCCCGCCAACTGGCCCGCGCCCCGCGCGGCTGACTCCTCGGCCGACTCCTCGACCGCCCCCTCGGTGACCGGTCGGCAGCGGGAGCCGGTGACATCCGACCCGCTGTCGCCACCCGGCCGGGCCGGCGAACGGACGCCGGGGGGCAGACGGCCGACGAGGCGAGGGCGCGCGATCCGGCCACGGGCCCGAGGCGGGGGAACGGCCTCGTAGAATCAAGAAACCATGGCTTACCTCGACCACGCCGCGACCACGCCCATGCTGCCCGAGGCGATCGAGGCGATGACCGCCCAGCTCGCCGCGACCGGCAACGCCTCCTCCCTGCACGCGGCCGGACGGCGCGCCCGGCGGACCGTCGAGGAAGCGCGCGAGACGCTCGCGGCCGCCCTGGGCGCCCGGCCCAGCGAGGTCGTCTTCACCTCCGGCGGCACCGAGGCCGACAACCTCGCCGTCAAGGGCCTGTACTGGGCCCGGCGGGCCGCCGACCCCCTCCGCACCCGCGTTCTGGCCAGCCCCGTCGAACATCACGCCGTCCTGGACGCCGTCGACTGGCTCGCCACCCACGAGGGCGCCACCGTCGAGTACCTCCCCGTCGACCGGTACGGCCGCGTCCACCCCGCCGCGCTGCGCGAGGCGATCGCCCGCGAGCCCGAGACCGTGGCGCTCGCCACCGTCATGTGGGCGAACAACGAGATCGGCACGGTCATGCCGGTCCGTGAACTCGCGGACGTGGCCAACGAGTTCGACGTTCCCCTGCACGCCGACGCCGTCCAGGCGTTCGGGCAGATCCCGGTCGGCTTCGCCGCCTCCGGCCTCGCCGCCATGACCGTGTCCGGCCACAAGATCGGCGGCCCCTACGGCATCGGCGCGCTGCTCCTGGGCCGCGAGTACAGCCCCGTACCCGTCCTGCACGGGGGCGGGCAGGAGCGGCATGTCCGCTCCGGCACCCTCGACGTACCCGCCGTCGCGGCCTTCGCCGTCGCCGGACGGCTCGCCGCCGAACGGCGCGAGGAGTTCGCCCGCGAGATCGGCGCCCTGCGCGACGACCTGGTCGCCGCCGTCCTCACCGCCGTCCCGGACGCGATCCTCGGCGGGGACCCGGTCGAGCGGCTCCCCGCCAACGCGCACTTCACCTTCCCCGGCTGCGAGGGCGACTCCCTGCTGCTGCTCCTGGACGCCCAGGGCATCGAGTGCTCCACCGGCTCCGCCTGCACCGCCGGCGTCGCCCAGCCGAGCCATGTCCTGCTCGCCACCGGCACCGACCCGGACCTCGCCCGGGGCACCCTGCGCTTCTCCCTCGGCCACACCTCCACCCGGGAGGACGTGGCGGCGGTGGCCGGGGCGATCGGCCCGGCCGTCGAACGGGCACGGACGGCCGGCCTCACGTGACCTCGCCTCACGTGACCTCGCCTCACGTGACCTCGGTACGCGGCAGCCTCGCGGACGCCTCCCGTACGAGCTTCATGTAGCGCGGCCAGTCCCAGTGCGGGCCGGGATCCGTGTGGTCGGTGCCCTCGACCTCCACGTGCCCGATGATGTGCTCGCGGTCCACCGGTATCGCGTACCGGGCGCATATCCCGGCGGTCAGCCGCGCCGACCCTTCGTACATGGCCTTCGTGAAGTCCTGCGGCCGGTCGACGAAGCCCTCGTGCTCGATGCCGACGCTCCGCTCGTTCATGTCGCGGTTCCCGGCGTGGAAGGCCACGTCGAGCTCGCGGATCATCTGCGCGACATGGCCGTCCTTGCGGACGACGTAGTGCGTGGCCGCCCCGTGCCCCGGGTTCTTGAAGACCTTCAGGGCCGTGGCGTAGCTCCCCTGGACGACGTGGATCACCACCCGGTCGATGGTGAAGTCGTCCGGCCGGTCGGCCCGCCGCCAGTTCGCCCGGGACGCGGCGGACCAGTCGGCGCTCTTGTGGTCCAGCTCGCCCTCGATCCGCTCCTTATCCGTCCCCGGCAGCCGCCACCAGGCACGTCTCAGCTCCTCCTGGGCCAGCACCGCCGTACCCAGGACCGCCGCGCCACCGCCGAGCAGGACGGCGCGCCGCCCCACCCCCCGCTTCTTCTCACTCCCCATGTGAGCGTGAACGCTCACACAGGCGACCATGGTTCCCGGGCCCCGTACCCTGGTAGGGCTATGACTCAGACTCCCCAGCACCCCCACCCCCGCCCCCTGCGGGTACTGGCCGCCATGTCCGGCGGCGTGGACTCCGCCGTCGCCGCCGCCCGCGCCGCCGAAGCCGGCCACGACGTCACGGGGGTGCACCTCGCGCTCTCCGCGAACCCGCAGTCCTTCCGTACCGGCGCGCGCGGCTGCTGCACCATCGAGGACTCGCGCGACGCACGCCGCGCCGCCGACGTCATCGGCATCCCCTTCTACGTCTGGGATCTGGCCGAGCGGTTCCGCGAGGACGTCGTCGACGACTTCGTCGCGGAGTACGAAGCGGGCCGCACGCCCAACCCCTGTCTGCGCTGCAACGAGAAGATCAAGTTCGCCGCGCTGCTCGACAAGGCGCTCGCGCTCGGCTTCGACGCGGTCTGCACCGGCCACTACGCCACGGTCGTCCTCAGGGAGGACGGCTCCCGCGAGCTGCACCGGGCCTCCGACATGGCCAAGGACCAGTCGTACGTCCTCGGGGTCCTCGACGAGAAGCAGCTCGCCCACGCCATGTTCCCGCTGGGCGACACCCTCACCACCAAGGACGAGATCCGGGCGGAGGCCGAGCGGCGCGGGCTCGCGGTGGCGAAGAAGCCCGACAGCCACGACATCTGCTTCATCGCCGACGGCGACACCCAGGGCTTCCTGGCCTCCCGGCTCGGCACCTCCGAGGGCGACATCGTCGACGAGGCGGGGCGGAAGCTCGGCACGCACGAGGGCGCGTACGGCTTCACCATCGGCCAGCGCAAGGGCCTGCGGATCGGACACCCGGCGCCGGACGGAAAGCCGCGCTACGTCCTGGACATCTCGCCGGTGAACAACACGGTCACGGTCGGCCCGGCCGAGGCGCTCGACGTGACCGCCCTGACCGCGATCAAGCCCCGCTGGTGCGGCACGGCCCCCGAGGGCACCGGCCGCTACACCGCCCAGCTGCGGGCCCACGGCGGCGAGACCGCCGTGACGGCCTCGCTGGAGGACGGCGAGCTGCGCGTGAGCTTCGACGAGCCCGTCCGGGGCGTAGCCCCGGGGCAGGCGATCGTGCTCTACGACGGCACGCGCGTGGTGGGCTCGGCGACGATCGCGACGACGGAACGGCGCACGTCGGAGACGGCGGCGGTCTGAGGGCCGGGGCGGGGGACGGCCGGGCCGCGGCGGCGTTCTGGGGCGCGGCGGCCCGGGCGACGCGGCGGCGTTCCGAGTGCGGCGGTCCGGGCGGCTCATGACCCGGTGGCGGCCGCGCCGGGAAGGCTCCGCCGCCGCCCTCACTCCTCCGTGAAGAACTCCTGGAGAACCGGCGCGAGCACATGGGGCGCCACCACCTGGGTCTGGCCCGTCAGGGTGCGGTGCCGGCCCCGGGGGAGCGCGGTCGAGACGGCCAGGGCCGCGCGCCGCGTCCGGGCGGGGCTCGCGCCGCCGCCGACCACGAGCACGCGCGCGTGCACCCTGCCGAGCCGCTCGTACGGCACCACACCGTCGCCCAGCACCGCGTGGTCGTACGCGAGGGTGTGCGCCACGGCCTCGAGCCCCGGCCACATCGCCGAACGCCGCATACCGGCCAGCGCCTCCGGCGCCATCGCGTCGGCCAGGAACAGTTCGAGCGCCGCCGTCCGCCGCCCCCGGTCCAGGAGCCCGGTCAGCCGACGCCCGTGGGCCGCGTGGGTCTCGCGCGCCCCGGAGTCGGCGGCGTAGGGCGGCTCGTACACGGACAGCCGCTCGACCGGCAGCCCGGCGGCCGCCGCGGCCAGCGCGAGCGCCCCGCCCGACGCCATGCCGTGGACGTACGTGTCACCGCCACCGCCCACCTCCTCGATCAGCGCGGCCAGATCGTCGATCTCGCGCTCGACGGCGTACGTGCCGGTGTCACCGCTCCGGCCGCGGCCCCGCCGGTCGTACGTCACGACCGAGAAGTGCCGCGCGAGGAGTCCGGCCAGCGGCCGCTCCCCCTCGGCGGTGCACAGGGCGCCGCTCACCACGATCAGCGGCGGGCCCTCGCCGTACCGCTCGTACGCGATACGCGTCCCGTCCCCGGAGGTGACCCGCCCCCGGGCCCTGTTCAGTGTGCTGCTCGCCTCGTCCATACCGGTTACGACCGGGGCCGTTCCCGGAACTCATCGGTGCCCGACGTGCTTTCCCGGAAAATCCTGAACCCCGAGGCCAGGCCCTACGGTGGTGCCCATGAACATCTGCGTCTTCCTCTCCGCCGCCGACCTGGACGAGCGCTACACCGCCCCTGCCCGCGAGTTCGCCACCCTGCTCGGCAAGGCCGGCCACACCCTCGTCTGGGGCGGCTCCGACGTCGGCCTGATGAAGGTCGTCGCCGACGGCGTCCAGGAGGCGGGCGGCCGGCTCGTCGGCGTCTCCGTCGACTTCCTCGCCGCCAAGGCCCGCCCCGGCACCGACGAGATGGTCGTCGCCAAGGACCTCGCCGAACGCAAGGCGCTGCTGCTCGCCAAGTCCGACGCGATCGTCATCATGGTCGGCGGCACGGGCACGCTCGACGAGGCGACCGAGATCCTGGAGCTGAAGAAGCACGCCCTGCACACGAAGCCGGTGGTCCTGCTGAACACGGCGGGCTTCTACGACGGCCTGAAGACCCAGTTCCGCCGCATGGAGTCCGAGGGCTTCCTGCCGCTGCCCCTGACCGATCTCGTCTTCTTCGCGGAGGACGGCGTGGCGGCCCTCGCGTACCTGGAGGAGTCGGCGGGCATCCACTGAGTTCGCGAACGAGACGCCCGGCTCGGCGGCTGAGCCGACCTGCTCTTGCGCTGCTCCGAGTGATCGGTTATGGAGCAAGCCCCTTTGCTCGTGCCGATCTGCTTCACGACCGCATACGTGCACCCGAGCCGGGCTAACGTCACAGGGGCAGGCGCGCGGTGAGCGGGCGGATGTATCGGGGGAGGGGCTCATGCCTTATTCGGAGCGCTGGCAGGAACTGTTCGGGCCGAGCGAGGGCGGGGCCCAGACCCGGATGACCCTCGCCTCGGCGACGCGTTCCGGACCGGGGAACCTCAAGCACAGCGGGGGCCCTTGGACCAGCGCGTCGGGCACATCCGCTGAGCTGCGGACGAGTACGGAGAAGAGCCGGGCCGCCCTGCGCTCCGGACATGAGGGCGTCTCCGCCGGCGCGACGGGCTTCGCTTCGGTGGCGTCCCTGACGGGCGCGCTGAAGTCCTGGGAGGACCGCCTCGCGGCTGTACGGGACGAGTGCGACCAGCTCGAAGGGGCGCTGCTCAAGGTCGCCAAGGAGATGGGCGAGACCGAGACCGCGATCGAGAAGTCCTTCAAGGGCGTCGACAGGCCCGCCGACAAGGCGGCCGCGAAGTGACCGGAACCGCCCTCACCTGGCAGCAGCTCCGCGACCTCAAGACGTCCGAGTTCGAGGACGCGGGCGACAAGTGGCACGAGGTCTCCAACCGTGCGGACTCCGACCGGGTCCGTGTGGACCGGACCATGTCCGCGAAGCTCCGCGAGACCCAGGAGAGCGACTCGGCCGAGGCCGCGCTCGGCCGACTCCAGCGGCTGAGCCGAAACTTCCGGTACCTGCACAGCGAGTGCGGTCTGATCCGTACGGCGCTCAATGGCCTCGCCGCGGATCTGGCCGAGCCGCAGCGCCAGTTGAAGCAGGCGCTCGATGAGGCCGAGACACTGAGGTTCACCGTCCACGACGACGGCTCCGTCAGCTATCCGGCGGCCACCGCACAGACGCTGATCGGTGAGAAGGACGCGCCTGGAGGCGCCGCCAGGGGCAGCGCACGTCTCCCGTTGGAGTCCCCGGGCTTCGGCGAGGACGCATCGGGCCCGTTCAACCCCCTCAACCCCAACGCGGAGAAGGCTCAGGCCATCGCCGACCGGGTGGCGAGGGCCGTGCGGGCCGCTGCGGAGATCGACGCCCGGTACGCGAAGACTCTGGACGGCCTGCGGGCGGCGACGGGCCTCGATGTCACCGAGGCGACGTTGAAGGACGTGCTCCGGGACACCGCCGATGTGCGCTCCACCGCAGACATGTACCTCCGCGACGATGTGCCGTCCGACGGGACCCCCGCCGAACGCAAGGCGTGGTGGGACTCCCTGACCGGTGAACAGCGACAGGAGTATCTCGACGTGGCGCCGGACATGATCGGCGGCCTGGACGGCATCCCGGCCGTCGCGCGAGACGAGGCGAACCGGAACTACCTGCCGGTGCTCATCGACGACCTGGCGCGCAACGACGACGGCGGTTCGGAGACCAAGCTCGACGCACTCCGCTCCATCCAGGACAAGCTGAACAAGACGAGCGATCCGCCGATGTTCCTGCTCGGCATCGGCGACGAGGGCAACGGCCGCGCGATCGTGGCGTACGGCAACCCGGACACGTCGCGGAACGTGTCGGCGTACGTTCCCGGGCTGGGCACCAAGCTCAACGGAGAGTTCGTCGAGGGCACGATGAAGCGCGCCCAGGACACGGCCATCGGCGCGCGGGATGTGGATCCATCGAGCGCGGCCATCATCTGGCTGGGGTACGACGCCCCGCAGCATGTGGATGTCATGAGCAAGGGGGACGCTGAACGAGGAGCCCCGGCGTACAACCAGTTCATGGCCGGGTTGTCGGCGACCAACGAGAACAAGGACCCCCATGTGACGGCCATCGGGCACTCCTACGGCTCGCTCACCGTGGGTACGGCGGCCACGCGGTCGGGCGGGATTCCGGGGGCGGACGACATCATCCTGCTCGGCAGCCCCGGCGTCGGGGTGGACAGGGCGCAGGATCTCGGGGTCGGCAAGGACCACGTCTTCGTCGGCGCGGCGGACAATGACCCGGTCACGCATCTGCCGACGAAGGACGAGGCGGCTGCCGGCATGCGGATGGGAGGTCCGATGGGCGTGCGGGTCGCCCGTGACCTCCTCGACTGGGGGGACGACGATGTGTACTTCGGCAAGGACCCGGCCAGCGAGGCCTTCGGCGCCCGGCGCTTCAAGGTCGATGACGGTCCGCGCATGGTCCTGGAACGAGGCCTCTTCGACGCCCACTCCCAGTACTTCACCCCGGACCTGGACCCGGAGTCCGCGCGTAACATCGCCAAGATCGTCGCCGGCACCCCCGAGAAGATCAGCACAGAGGAGCACCGATGAATCGACTGGGACGGGCGACGCGAGTCGCCCTGTCGAGCGGCCTGGTCGGCGTTCTTCTCGCGGGGTGCGGGATGCTGGGCGAGGCAGGAGCGAGGAACGACATGAACATGCAGACAGCGGCCGAGCGCGCGGACGGGATGCTGGACGCGACCATCGAAGCGGTTGTGCCCGAGATCCAGTGGACGCATCACACCTGGACGTCCGGGACCTGCACCGTGACACGCCGCCGGAAGGTGATGACGGTCATCTCCGAACAGCGGCGCGGCAACTTCCTCGGCGTGGTCGAGCGGTTCTGGAAGAAGAGCGGCTACGAGATCACAGGGGTGAACCAGGACAGGGAGATGCCGTCCATCTTCGCCAGGACCCGTGACGGTTTCCAGCTCGCCCTCAACGTCGGGTTCAAGGGCCAGGTGGTCTTCGAGATCAACACCCCGTGCGTCGAGCACTCCGACGTCGCCGAGCCGACCGCCAAGCCCAACGGCCCCGCCTACCCCCTCGGCCAGATCCCCACCCCCAACGTCCGCTCCGACTTCTGGTCCGCCACCACCCCCGCCCCCGCCGAGTGACCCCTCGCCCGCCCGGCGGAGTGCGACGATGGCTCCCATGGCTACTCATGTGATCACCGGAGCGGGCTCCGGCATCGGCGCGGCCGTCGCGCGGCGGCTGCACGCGCGCGGGGACGAGCTCGTGCTGCACGCGCGCGACGCGGGGCGGGCCAAGGAGCTGGTGGGGGAGTTTCCCGGGGCGCGGGCGCTCGTCGGGGATCTCGCCGATCCTGACCGGCTGTCCTGGGCGTTCTCGCACCAGAGCCTGCCCGAGCGGGTGGACACCCTGCTGCACATCGCGGGCGTCGTCGACCTCGGCCCGGTCGGCGAGCTGACCCCCAAGACCTGGCACCACCAGCTGAACGTCAACCTGGTCTCCCCCGCCGAGCTGACCCGGCACTTCCTGCCGCAACTGCGGCTCTCCAAGGGGCACGTGGTGTTCGTCAACTCCGGCGCCGGGCTCAGCGCCCACGCCGAGTGGGCCGCCTACGCCGCGTCCAAGCACGGCCTGAAGGCGCTCGCCGACTCCCTGCGCCAGGAGGAGCACGCCCACGGGGTGCGGGTCACCTCGGTCTACCCCGGGCGGACCGCGAGCCCGATGCAGGCGAAGGTGCACGCCCAGGAGGGCAAGGAGTACGACGCCTCGCGGTGGATCGACCCCGAGTCGGTCGCCACGGCCATCCTGACGGCGATCGACCTGCCCCGCGACGCGGAGATCAACGACCTCACCGTCAGGCCGGGACGGTAGACCCGCACCGGCTCGGCGTACGCTTCCCGGTGTGAGCGAGAACACCGAGAAGACGTCCTTCACCTGGGGCCCCGCGACCGGCGTCGGATCCATGCCCGGCGGCGACGCGCGGGAAGCCGCCAAGACCGTCGCCGGGTCCTTCGAGGACTTCCCCTTCCTCGCGGAGCTGCCGGCCCGAGGACCCGGCGCCGACATGATCGGGCGGACCCTCGGCCTGCTCGTCGAGATGTACGCGCACGTGGAGCCCAGCGGCTGGCGCGTCAGCGACCGGCCGGGGCGGGACACCCGGCGCGCCCGGTCCTGGCTCGGTGAGGACCTCGACGCCCTGGAGGAGCACACCCAGGGCTACGAGGGGCCCCTCAAGGTCCAGGCGGTGGGGCCGTGGACGCTCGCCGCCGCCCTGGAACTGCGCGGCGGCGAGGCCGCCCTCGGCGATCTCGGGGCCTGCCGGGATCTGACCGGCTCCCTCGCCGAGGGGCTCCGCGCCCACCTCGCCGAGCTGCGCCGGCGCGTGCCCGGCGCCCGGCTCGTCCTCCAGCTCGACGAGCCGTCGCTGACGGCCGTCCTGCGCGGACACGTCCGTACCGCCAGCGGCTACCGCACCCACCGAGCCGTCGACCGGCAGGTCGTGGAGAGCGCCCTGCGCGAGGTGATGGCCGTCCACGACGGCCCGGTGATCATCCACTCCTGCGCCCCCGACGTACCCTTCGCGCTGCTGCGCCGGACCGGAGCCGCCGGTGTCTCGTTCGACTTCGGCCTCCTCACCGAACGTGACGAGGAGCAGATCGGTGAGGCCGTGGAGTCCGGCACCCGGCTGTTCGCGGGCGTGGTGCCCTCCACCGACACGGCATTGTCCGACCCGGGCGGTAGCGTCATGGGTGTCAGGACGCTGTGGCGCAGGCTGGGGCTGAATCCGGGGACTCTCGCCGAGTCCGTGGTCGTCACCCCGACGTGCGGGCTCGCGGGCGCTTCGCCCGCATATGCCCGGGCTGCCCTCGCTCACTGCGCCCGGGCGGCGAGATCGCTCGCGGACAACCCTGAGTGACAGGGTGTCGAGGCAACGGGAGGACGAGTAACGGTGGCAGTCGAACAGGGGGCTCCGCCCGCCGAGGTGCGGGAGAAGCACGCCGACCTGGCCGAGCGGATCGAGGAGCACCGCTTCCGGTACTACGTGAAGGACCAGCCGGTCATCAGCGACGGCGAGTTCGACCGGCTCCTGCGCGCCCTGGAGGCGCTGGAGGAGGAGTACCCGGAGCTGCGCACGCCCGACTCGCCGACCCAGAAGGTCGCGGGACAGTACGAGACGGAGTTCACGGCCGTCGAGCACCGTGAGCGCATGCTCTCCCTCGACAACGCCTTCGACGACCTCGAACTGGCCGCCTGGGCCGAGCGGATCGCCCGGGACGTCGGCACGCCCGACCACCACTTCCTGTGCGAGCTGAAGGTCGACGGCCTCGCCGTGAACCTCACGTACGAGCACGGCCGGCTGACCCGCGCCGCCACCCGCGGCGACGGCCGCACCGGCGAGGACATCACTCCCAATGTCCGTACGATCGCGGACATTCCCGACCGGCTGCGCGGTGAGCGCGTCCCGGACCTCGTCGAGATCCGCGGCGAGGTCTACTTCCCGATGGAGGCCTTCGAGGGGCTCAACGCCCGCCTGGTGGAGGCCGGCGACAAGCCGTTCGCCAACCCGCGCAACGCCGCGGCCGGTTCGCTGCGCCAGAAGGACCCCAAGGTCACCGCAGGGCGGCCGCTGCACATGGTGGTGCACGGCATCGGCGCCCGCGAGGGCTTCGACATCAGCCGTCTCTCGCAGGCGTACGACCTGCTGCGCGAGTGGGGCCTGCCGACCGCCCGCCACAACAAGGTGGTCGACTCCCTCGACGAGGTGCGGGAGTTCATCGCGTACTTCGGCGAGCACCGGCACTCCGTGGAGCACGAGATCGACGGCGTCGTCGTCAAGCTGGACGAGATCCCGCTCCAGGGCAGGCTGGGCTCCACCGCGCGCGCTCCGCGCTGGGCGATCGCCTGGAAGTACGCGCCGGAGGAGGTCAACACCAAGCTGGTCGACATCAAGGTCGGCGTCGGCCGCACGGGCCGGGTCACTCCGTACGCGCAGGTGGAGCCGGTCACGGTCGCCGGATCCGAGGTCGAGTTCGCCACCCTGCACAACCAGGAGGTGGTGAAGGCCAAGGGCGTGCTGATCGGCGACACGGTCGTGCTGCGCAAGGCCGGTGACGTGATCCCGGAGATCCTCGGCCCGGTGGCCGATCTGCGGGACGGCACCGAGCGGGAGTTCGTGATGCCGGCCGAATGCCCCGAGTGCGGGACGCCGCTGCGGGCCATGAAGGAGGGCGACATCGATCTGCGCTGCCCGAACGCGCGGACGTGTCCGGCGCAGCTGCGTGAACGTCTCTTCTATCTGGCCGGCCGTGAGTGCCTGGACATCGAGAACTTCGGGGCGGTGGCCGCTGCGGCGCTGACCCGGCCGCTGGAGCCCGCCGAGCCGCCGCTGGCGGACGAGGGCGATCTGTTCGATCTGACCATCGAACAGCTGCTGCCGATCAAGGCGTACGTCCTCGACCCGGACAGCGGGCTGCCCAAGCGGGACCCGAAGACGGGTGAGGAGAAGGTCGTCAGGGTCTTCGCCAACCAGAAGGGCGAGCCGAAGAAGAACGCCCTGGCGATGCTGGCGAACATCGAGGCCGCCAGGACGCGACCGCTGGCCCGGTTCATCAACGGCCTGTCGATCCGTCACGTGGGCCCGGTGGCCGCCCAGGCGCTGGCCCGCGAGTTCCGCTCCCTGGACCGGATCGAGCAGGCCACGGAGGAGGAGCTGGCGGCCGTCGACGGGGTCGGCGGGATCATCGCGACCGCGGTGAAGCAGTGGTTCGCCGAGGAGTGGCACCGCGAGATCGTGCGCAAGTGGCGCGAGGCCGGGGTCCGCCTGGAGGAGGAGGGCGCCGGGGAGGACCAGGGGCCGCGTCCGCTGGAGGGGCTGACGGTCGTCGTCACGGGCACCCTGCAGAACTTCACCAGGGATGGCGCAAAAGAGTCGCTCCAGAGCCTCGGAGCGAAGGTGACCGGTTCCGTTTCGAAGAAGACCGACTTCGTGATCGTCGGTGAAAACCCCGGCTCCAAGTACGACAAGGCGATGCAGTTGAAGGTTCCGGTTCTGGACGAGAACGGCTTCGCCGTGCTGCTGGAACAGGGGTCGGAGGCCGCGCGAGAGGCAGCGGTTCCGGTCACCGGATAGGCGTGTTCCGGCCCTTGAACGTCACCCGTTCGGCGCATACCAGATCGTTACGGGTGGCCGGGTCGCATTCGGGCAAGACATGGAGAGCGCTGCCCGTCGGCGCCCTGCGCGGCCTACTGTTGTGACGTGCGTCTGTCAGCCACGACCGCGCAGGGCTCCGCCGGTCGTGGCGCGGCATGACAACGGCCCATCGCGTTGCGACGGCACCGCCGGCTGTGAGAGGGACGGAATGAAACCGACCGAGAGTGCCGCCCAGGTCTCACGGCCGCCCGGCCGTGCGGCCTTCCTGGGCATCGCCTCCGGGCTGCCGGGAGCCGTCGTGGGCGTCGCCGCGGTCCTGCTCGCCACCGGCTTCTACCGCGCGCTGACCACGGGTCACGGACTCTTCCCCGCCGGCGCCCCGGGCTGGTCCCTCGCCGTCCTCACCGGGCTCATCGTCGGCCACCTCGTCGCCCTCGGCCGCGACCGCTGGTGGGGCGGCACCGGTTCCGGCGCCGCCCTCACCCTCGCCGTCCTCCTGCTGTACGGCTGGGTGCCCGCCGGGGTCGTCTCCCTGGCCGTCGTCGTCCTCGTCGGCGTGGCCCGCCGCCACCGCTGGCGCCAAGGGCTGCTGCACGGTGCCGTGGACGTCCTCGGCATCGGCGCCGCCGCCCTGGTCCTCGCCGCGTTCGGCGACGTACCGACCGTCGAGGAGCCGTGGCGGCCCCTCGACTGGGGGATCGCGGACGTACCGGAAGTCGCGCTCGCCGCCACCGCGTATCTGGTGGTGACCCGGCTCCTGCTGTGGTATGCCCTGGCGCCGCAGGGCAGCGGACTGCCCACCGTGGCCCGCACCGCTCTGCTCCGGCAGGGCCTGGTCGCGGTCGCCCTCCTCGGCATCGCCCCGCTCATCTGCGTCGTCGCCGTCTCCCAGCCGGTGCTGCTGCCGCTCTTCGCCGTCCCCCTCATCGCGCTCGACTCCACCCTCTGGATCGCCCGGGCCCGTGCCGAGGAGCAGCTGAAGGACCCGCTGACCGGGCTGCCGAACCGCCAGTGGCTGCTGGAGCGGGCCTGGACGGCGCTGGAGGCGGCCGAGGGGGAGGGGGCGCGCACCGCCCTCGTACTGATCGACCTCGACCGCTTCCGTTCGGTCAACGACACGCTGGGCCATCTCGCCGGGGACCGGCTGCTGCTCCAGATCGCGGAGCGGCTCAGACTCGCCCTGCCGCGCGGGGCGGAGGCCGCGCGGCTCGGCGGCGACGAGTTCGCCGTGCTCCTGCCGACCGCCGACTCCACGACGAGCGCCCAGCGGGTCGCCCGCCACCTCGTCGCCGCACTCTCCTCGCCGCTCGACCTCGACGGACTGACCCTCGTCCTGGAGGCCAGCGCCGGGGTCGCCGTCTTCCCCGACCACGCTCTCGACGCGGAGGGCCTGCTGCGCCGGGCCGACGTGGCGATGTACCAGGCGAAGCGGGACCGTACGGGCGTGGAGGTGTACGAGTCCAAGCGCGACTCCAACACCCCCGACCGGCTCGGGCTCCTGGGCGACCTGCGCCGCGCCCTGGACGCCGGCGAGGTCGAGCTGCACTACCAGCCCAAGGTCCGCTTCGACGGGCAGGTCGCCGGCCTGGAGGCCCTGGTGCGCTGGGTGCACCCGGAGCGCGGCCGGGTCCCTCCGGACGAGTTCATCGCGATCGCGGAGTCCTCCGGCCTGATGCCGCACCTCACCGAGTACGTCCTGGAGACCGCGCTCGCCCAGGTCGCCCGGTGGCGCGCTCAGGGCTTGAACGTTCCTGTCGCGGTCAATGTCTCCCCGCGCGACGTCCACACGCCCGGCTTCGCCGGCGCGGTCGCGGCGCGGCTCGCCCGCCACGGCGTCCCGGCGGGAGCGCTCCAGCTGGAGATAACGGAGCACGTGCTCCTGGAGGACCCCCAGCGGGCGGCGGACACCCTGGCCGGTCTGACGGGCCACGGCGTGAAGATGTCCCTGGACGACTTCGGCACCGGCTACTCCTCCCTCGTGCACCTGCGCCGCCTGCCGGTGAGCGAGCTGAAGATCGACCGCTCCTTCGTGGCCCGGCTTGCCGTCGACACCGAGGACGCCGAGATCGTCCGCTGTACGGTCGACCTGGCGCACTCGCTCGGCCTGCTGGTCGTCGCGGAGGGCGTCGAGGACGACGAGACCTGGGAGCGGCTGCGGGACCTGGGCTGCGACGCGGTCCAGGGCTGGCTGGTCGCCGCCGCGATGCCGCCGGGCGAGGCCACGGCCTGGCTGAGCGCCCGGGGCGAGCACGGCTGGCGCCGCCCGGCGGACCTGGCGGCCGAGCGCATCGCCGAGCGGAACGCCGAGCGGGACAAGGACCAGGTGGTGCAGTAGGGAGACGGGGCGCTCGACCCGGCGCCCGCCGCCCCCCAGCACCCCGCCGGCACGCCCTGGGCGGCCCCCGCCCCGGCCGTCCCCGGGCAAACCGTTTCACGGGCAGCGGCGCGGGCCCCATAGGATTGGGCTCAACACCATCAAACGCACCCCGTGAGGATCGCATGCCTGGCATCACGCGCGAGGAGGTCGCCCACCTCGCACGGCTGGCGCGTCTGGAGCTGAAGGGCGAAGAGCTCGATCACTTCGCCGGTCAGCTCGACGACATCATCGGCGCGGTCGCCCGCGTCTCCGAGGTCGCCGACCAAGACGTACCGCCGACCTCCCACCCGCTGCCGCTGACGAACGTCATGCGCGCGGACGAGGTCCGTCCGTCGCTCACCCCCGAGCAGGCGCTCTCCGGCGCCCCGGCCCAGGAGCAGCAGCGTTTCAAGGTGCCGCAGATCCTGGGGGAGGACTAATCACCATGACGGACAGCACCATCATCAAGCTCACGGCCGCCGAGATCGCGGAGAAGATCGCCTCCGGCGAGCTCACCGCCGTCGAGGTGACCGAGGCCCACCTGGCCCGCATCGAGGCCGTCGACGAGAAGGTCCACGCCTTCCTCCACGTCGACCGCGAGGGCGCTCTCGCCCAGGCCCGTGCCGTGGACGCCAAGCGGGAGAAGGGCGAGAAGCTCGGGCCGCTGGCCGGTGTCCCCCTCGCGCTCAAGGACATCTTCACCACCGTCGGCGTTCCCACGACCGTCGGCTCGAAGATCCTCGAAGGCTGGATCCCGCCGTACGACGCCACCCTGGTCAAGAAGCTCAAGGCCGCCGACGTCGTCATCCTCGGCAAGACCAACATGGACGAGTTCGCCATGGGGTCCTCCACCGAGAACAGCGCCTACGGCCCCACGGGCAACCCCTGGGACCTGACCCGCATCCCCGGCGGCTCCGGTGGCGGCTCCTCCGCCGCCCTCGCCTCGTACGAGGCCCCGCTCGCCATCGGTACGGACACCGGCGGCTCGATCCGCCAGCCCGCCGCCGTCACCGGCACCGTCGGCGTCAAGCCGACCTACGGCGCGGTCTCCCGCTACGGCATGGTGGCCTTCTCCTCCTCCCTCGACCAGGGCGGCCCCTGCGCCCGTACGGTCCTGGACGCGGCGCTCCTCCACGAGGCCATCGCCGGGCACGACCCGCTCGACTCGACCTCCATCGACGCCCCGGTCCCGCCGGTCGTCGAGGCCGCCCGCAACGGCTCCGTCGCCGGCATGCGCGTCGGTGTCGTCAAGCAGTTCCGCGGCGAGGGCTACCAGACCGGTGTCGTGCAGCGCTTCGACGAGTCCGTCGAGCTGCTGCAGAAGCTGGGCGCCGAGATCGTCGAGCTGGACTGCCCGACCTTCGACCTCGCCCTTTCGGCGTACTACCTCATCGCGCCGTCCGAGTGCTCCTCCAACCTGGCCCGCTTCGACGCCATGCGCTACGGCCTGCGGGTCGGCGACGACGGCACGAGGTCGGCCGAGGAGGTCACCGCCCTCACCCGTGAGGCCGGCTTCGGCGACGAGGTCAAGCGCCGCATCATCCTCGGTACGTACGCGCTCAGCTCCGGCTACTACGACGCGTACTACGGCTCGGCCCAGAAGGTCCGCACCCTCATCACCCGCGAGTTCGAGAAGGCCTTCGAGCAGGTGGACGTGATCGTCTCCCCGACGACCCCCACCACCGCCTTCCCGATCGGCGAGCGCGCCGACGACCCGATGGCGATGTACCTCGCGGACCTGTGCACCATCCCGACCAACCTGGCCGGCAACGCCGCCATGTCGCTGCCCTGCGGCCTCGCGCCCGAGGACGGTCTGCCGGTCGGACTCCAGATCATCGCCCCCGCCATGAAGGACGACCGGCTGTACAAGGTCGGCGCCGCCGTCGAGGCAGCCTTCGTGGAAAAGTGGGGACACCCGCTCCTCGAGGAGGCACCGTCGCTGTGAGCCCCATGCCCATCAAGGCCAAGGGATTCAAGAATTCCAAGGCCGGTACGTATCTGTCGATCGGCACCACCGCCTTCGGAGCGATCAGCGTCGTCAAGCAGGCCCGTATGGCCCGCAAGGACAATGACACGCTCCGTCTCATCGACGCCGCTGTCTCCGCCGCCGCCATCGTCACCGGCCTCGCTCTGCTCTACCGCGAGCTGAAGAAGCTCGGCGACGACGACGTCCTGCTGGGCTGAGAGGGAAAGTCTCACCGTGACCGTCACTGAACTGCTGTCGTACGACGCGGCCCTCGCGGCGTACGACCCCGTCATGGGCCTGGAGGTCCATGTCGAGCTGGGTACGAAGACGAAGATGTTCTGCGGCTGCTCGACCGAGCTGGGCGCGGACGCCAACTCGCAGACGTGCCCGACCTGCCTCGGCCTGCCCGGCTCGCTCCCGGTCGTCAACGCGATCGGCGTCGAGTCCGCCATCAAGATCGGCCTCGCGCTGAACTGCGAGATCGCCGAGTGGTGCCGCTTCGCCCGGAAGAACTACTTCTATCCGGACATGCCGAAGAACTTCCAGACCTCGCAGTACGACGAGCCGATCGCCTTCAACGGCTATCTGGACGTCCAGCTGGAGGACGGCGAGATCTTCCGCGTGGAGATCGAGCGCGCCCACATGGAGGAGGACACCGGCAAGTCGACGCACATCGGCGGCGCGACGGGCCGTATCCACGGCGCCTCGCACTCGCTGCTCGACTACAACCGGGCCGGCATCCCGCTCATCGAGATCGTCACCAAGCCCATCGAGGGCGCCGGCGAGCGGGCCCCCGAGGTCGCCAAGGCGTACGTCGCCGAGCTGCGGGAGCTGATCCGCGCGCTGGGCGTCTCCGAGGCGCGGATGGACAAGGGCCAGATGCGCTGCGACGTGAACCTGTCGCTGCGCCCGCACGGCACCAAGGTCTTCGGCACCCGCTCCGAGACGAAGAACGTCAACTCGCTGCGGAGTGTGGAGCGGGCGGCGCGTTACGAGATCATGCGCCACGCGGCCGTGCTCACCGCCGGTGGCACGATCGTGCAGGAGACCCGTCACTTCCACGAGGACGACGGCTCCACGACCTCCGGCCGGATCAAGGACAACGCCGAGGACTACCGGTACTTCCCGGAGCCCGACCTCGTCCCCGTCGCCCCGTCCCGCGAGTGGGTCGAGGAGCTGCGTGCCGGGCTGCCCGAGCTGCCGCGCGTGCGCCGCAACCGGCTCCGCGAGGAGTGGGGCGTCTCCGAGCACGACATGCAGTCGATCCTCAACGCGGGCGCGGTCGAGCCGATCGTCGCCACGATCGAGGCGGGCGCCGACGCGGCCTCGGCCCGCAAGTGGTGGATGGGCGAACTGGCCCGTTCCGCCAACGAGTCGGGCGTCGCCCTGGACGAGCTCGCCATCACCCCGGCCCAGGTGGCCCGGGTCGCGGCGCTCGTCTCCTCCGGCGACCTCAACGACAAGCTGGCCCGCCAGGTCATCGAGGCCGTCCTCGCGGGCGAGGGCGACCCGGACGAGGTCGTCGAGAAGCGCGGCCTGAAGGTCGTCTCCGACGAGGGCGCGCTCGGTACGGCCGTCGACGAGGCCATCGCCTCGAACGCGGCCATCGCCGACAAGATCCGCGGCGGCAAGGTCGCGGCGGTCGGTGCCCTGGTCGGCGCGGTCATGAAGGCCACCCGCGGCCAGGCGGACGCGGCGCGCGTGAAGGAGCTCATCCTGGAGCGCCTGGGCGTCTCCGAGGGCTGATCCCCTGGATCGTGTACGTGTACGAGGGCGGCGCCCCGGGTCTCACGACTCGGGCGCCGCCCTTCGCGTATCGGGCGCCCCGTCCCGGGTGACCAGCCACGCGTCCGTCGCCATGGCGGCGAGGGCGGTCAGCGGCTCCTCTCGCACGTCGCCTCAGCGACGAACGCGGCCCAGGCGGCGGGGGAGACGGTGAAGAGGGGGCTGTTGTCGGCGAGCTTGGAGTCGCGGACGTGGACGGCGGCGGGGTGGGCGGCCACCTCGACGCAGTTGCCGCCCTCGCTGCCGCTGTAGCTGGACTTGCGCCAGTCGTAGGCGACTTCGAGGCAGTTGCCGCCCTCGTCGCTGCTGTAGCTGGACTTGAACCACGAAAGTGCCGCTGAGCTCATGTCTCTCCTGCCAGGCGATCCAGCAGGCCCATGGTTTCTTCTGGCGTCAGGGCCTGTGATCGCAGCATTCCATATTTCCGCTGGAGGATGCCGACCTCGTCGGGGTCGTCGATGAGGAAGCTGACCCGCTGCCCTTCCATGTAGGCGAGGTGGGCGTGTTCGGGCGTCTCGATGAGCACCATGGGTCCGGCGAGCCCAGCGTGCTTGGTGAGGCTCTTCGGGATGACCTGGATGGCGAGGAAGGGAAGTTCGGCCATCTCCCGCAGGTGCCGGATCTGTCCGCGCAGAACCTCCGCGCCCCCGATCGGCTGCTCAAGGACTGACTCGTCGATGAGGAACGTCATCATCGGTGGCCAGGGCTTCTGGTCGAAGATCCGCTGCCGGTCGATCCGGGCGAGGAGCCGCTCCTCGGCCTGCTGTTCCGTGAGGGGCGGATAGAGGCAGTCGAAGACCGCGCGGGCGTAATCGGGCGTCTGGAGCAGGCCGGGCACGACCTTGTTCTCGTACGAGAGGAGGCCGAGCGCCCGTGCTTCCTCGTCGATGAAGTCCTGGGCGAACGCCGGGTACCGCTCGCGCTCGGGCACCTTCACCACGACCGCCGTCAACGCCCCCTTCGTATCGAGCAGTTCGTCCAGCTCCGCCGCGAGCTTGAGCCGCAGCGGCCGCCGCCCCTGCTCGATCGACCCCAGCGTCTCAAGCCCCACGCACACCAGCGAGGCGAGCTGCGGCTGCGTCATCCCCGCGTGTTTCCGGTACAGCCCGACCAGGGCTCCGACGACCTCCCACGAGGGGACCTTCTTCCTGGGCTTCTTTCCCTGCTGCATGAGCGCTGCCTTCCCCGCCCCGCGCGTACCCGACGCATTCCGGACCCGTACAAAGAATTTGTACGGCTTCCCTCCCTGGGGCGCATGAGGCGCGAGCGGTCATTGTGCCTCCATGACCGACCAACTCACCGTCCTCCACCAGGCGTTCTTCCGTCGCGAGCGCCGATCCGTCCCCCTCGCCCGCGACTTCACGCGCAAAGTCCTCGCCGACTGGAATGTGCACACCCGCGCGGACGACGTACTCCTGTGCGTCAGCGAGCTCGCCACCAACGCCCTTCTCCACGGCGTCCCACCCGGCCGCGGCTACGCCCTCCACCTCGCCTTGAAGGACCCCGGGTCCCTGCTCCGCATCGAGGTCCACGACAGCGGCGACGGCACCCCCTCCGTACGGGAACCCTCCGACGAGTCCGGGCGCGGCCTCCTCCTCGTCGATGCCCTCGCCGCGCCGGCCCTGGCCGGAAATCGCTTGGATTTACGCGCGGTCCTCTTGGACGTTCACCACCGGGACGTCACCGGGTCTTCTCTCCGTCATCCGCCCTCACTACCGTCCCCGGCGAACCCCCCAATGGCTCGAAGGCGAACCATTGGCCGTCGACTGGAGGCCGGTCTTGTCACCCGAGATATCCCGCAGAAGGCTCCTCGCGCTGGGCGGAGGCGCCCTCGGCGCCACGGCGGCGGGGTCGCTGCTTCCGCCGTCGCTCCAGGCCGCGATGGCCGCCGAGCCGCCGGCCGGAGGCATGTCGGCCGTCAAGCACGTGGTGATCCTGATGCAGGAGAACCGCTCCTTCGACCACTACTTCGGCACCCTGCGCGGCGTCCGCGGGTTCGGCGACCGCAATGCCGTCGAACTCCCCTCCGGGGCGACGGTGTTCGAGCAGCCGGCCGGGCTCGGCCGGACCGTCCTGCCCTTCCCGATCCGGGAGGCCGCCGAGACGCAGAGGAAGGACCTCCAGTACATCGGCGATCTCGACCACTCCTGGAGCGGCGGCGGCAGGGCCTGGCGCGGCGGCTGGATGGACGGCTGGGTCTCCGCCAAGACCGCGGCGACGATGGCGTACTACGACCGGCAGGACCTGCCGCTGCACTACGAACTCGCGGACACCTTCACCATCTGCGACGCCTACCACTCCTCCATCCACACCTCCACGAGCCCCAACCGGAACCACCTGTGGTCCGGCTGGACCGGCTACGAGGCCGACGGCAGCCGGGCCGTCACCAACGCCGCCTACGCCGAGGGGACGCACCCCGGCTACGGCTGGCCGACGTACGCCGAGCGGCTCGAAGCGGCCGGGCGGTCCTGGAAGACGTACACGGAGTGGGAGAACTTCACCGACAACAACATCGAGTTCTTCACCTCCTTCAAGAAGATCGCCCGCAAGGCACTGGAGCCCACCGGCGGCCACACCTTCATGGAGTCCTTCTACGCCGCCGTCCGAGACACCGACGACACCGCCGAGCGAGCCAGGCTGCTCGCCGCCCTGGAGGAGGGCGTGGCCACGCTGACCGCCGCCGAGCGCTCGCTGTTCGAGCGCGGGCTGCGCCGCGTGGAGACCGGGACGCTCGCCGACGCCTTCCGCGCCGACGTCGCCGCCGGGACGCTGCCGGAGGTGTCGTACCTCGTCCCGTCCGCGATCGACTCCGAGCACCCCGGCTCCTCCTCGCCGATCGCCTCCGCCACCCTGGTCTACAAGGTGCTCGACGCCCTCGGCTCGCACCCGGACGTCTGGCGCCACACCGTCGTCCTGATCAACTACGACGAGAACGACGGCTTCTTCGACCACGTGCCGCCGCCCGTCCCGCCGACCGACACCACGGACGAGCGCTGGAAGGGCCTGCCCACCGGCCTCGGCATCCGCGTCCCGCTGCTCGTCGTCTCCCCCTGGTCGGTCGGCGGCTACGTCTGCTCGGAGACCTTCGACCACACCTCCGTGATCCGCTTCCTGGAGCGGCTCACCGGCATCGAGGAGCCCAACATCACCTCGTGGCGGCGGACCGTCACCGGCGACCTCACCTCCGCCTTCGACTTCCGGCGCGCCCACCGGCGGCCCGACGTCGAGCAGCCCGGGCCGATCCCGCCGTTCAGCGGCCGCTGGCGGCCGCAGCCCCCGCTGGTCCAGCGCATGCCGGTCCAGGAGCCCGGCCACCGCCCCGCCCGCCCGCTGCCCTACCAGCCGGACGCCTCCGCCACGGTCGGCGACGGCACAGCGGGGATCACCGTCGCGCTGAGCAACAAGGCCAGGGCGAGCGCGCACTTCGCCCTCTATCCGTACGCGGGGGAGTTCGCCGTCCCCCAGCACCGGGACGTCAAGGGCACCGCGCGGTGGGCGGTCCCGCTCGCGGGTGATCGCTACCGCTTCACGATCACCGGCCCGAACGGCTTCCGCCGCGAATTCGAGGGCCCCGCCCAGGGAGGCGCCGAGGTCGCTTCGTACCTCGACCACCACGACCGTGACCTGCATCTCACCGTCCGCAACACCTCCGCCGCCCCGATCTCCTTCACCGTCCGGCCGCTCGGATACGTGGACCCGGAGGACCTGGCCGGACGCGCCGACTGGACGCGCACGGTCACCGTCAAGCCCGGCAGGAGCCGTACGATCGTCCACTCCGCCTCCGACGCGCACGGCTGGTACGACGTCGAGGTAACCGCCCCGGGCGGCTTCCGCCGGCGGCTGATGGGGCACATCGAGAACGGCCGCGCGAGCATCTCCGGCTGAACCCGCACGTCACCGCCGCGGTGCGCGGAGGGTCTCGACCAACGGGCTGACCTTCCGCGCACCATTGTGACTAACGCCACGAAAGGGGCAAAGGATCTCTCAAGGCTGGGAGAGTGGCCGTATAGAGGTCATGCGTTCTTTGCGGGCTGTTCCCCGGTAAAGATCCACGAACCACCAGGGAGCACGTCCTTTGGCAGCCATCGCACGGTGGTGCGTCACGCACCGCCTCGTCGTCGTCCTGCTCTGGCTCGTCGCCCTCGGCGGCTCCGTCGCCGGAGCAGCGTTCGCCGGCAGCGCGTACTCCAACGACTACGAGGCCCCCGGCACCGAGTCCGGCCGTGCGACCGCCCTCCTCGACAGCCGGTTCCCCGGCGCGGGCGGCGACAGCGACACCATCGTCTGGCACACCGACCGGGGTAGCGTCCGCGCCGACGCCGTCGAGCGGCGCATGACCGGCATGCTCCACGACGTCGCCGAACTCCCCGGCATCGCCGCCGTGACCTCGCCCTACGACCAGTCCCCCGGATCCCACGCGGCGATCAGCGAGGACGGGCACACCGCCTACGCCACCGTCACCTTCCACGCCCAGGCCGACGACATCCCCGCCGCCCAGGCGCAGGCCCTCGTCGACACCGCCAAAGCCGCCGCCGACGACCACGTCCAGGTCGAACTCGGGGGCACGGCCATCGCCCTCACCGAGGCCCCCGGCGCACACATCGCCGAGGCCGTCGGCGTCGTCGTCGCGGCCGCCGTCCTCTTCCTCGCCTTCGGCTCCCTCGCCGCCTCCGCGCTCCCCATCGCCACCGCCCTCGTCAGCGTCGGCATCGCCTACTCCGGGATCGTGCTCCTCGGCCACGTCATGACCGTCGCCGACTTCGCCCCCATGCTCGGCATGCTCATCGGTCTCGGCGTCGGCATCGACTACGCGCTGTTCATCGTCACGCGCCACCGCAAGGGACTCAAACGGGGACTGCCCGTCCCCGAAGCCGCCCGGATCGCCGTCGCCACCACCGGCCGCGCCGTCGTCTTCGCGGGCGCCACCGTCTGCATCGCCCTGCTCGGCATGCTCATCCTGCGGCTCGGCTTCCTCAACGGCGTCGCCATCGCCGCCTCACTCACCGTCGTCCTGACCGTCGCCGCCTCCGTCACCCTGCTGCCCGCGCTCCTCTCGCTCATCGGGATGCGCGCGCTCAGCCGGCGCGAACGCGCGCGGCTCGCCGAGCACGGCCCGCAGCCCGAGCTGCCCACCGGGTTCGCCGCCCGCTGGTCCACCTTCGTCGAGCGGCACCCCAAGCTGCTGGGCGCGGTCGCCGCCGTCGTCATGCTGGTCCTCGCGCTGCCCACGTTCTCCCTCCACCTCGGCACCTCCGACCAGGGCAGCAAGCCGGCCACGACGACCACCCGCAAGGCGTACGACCTCCTCGCCGACGGCTTCGGGCCGGGCGTGAACGGGCCCCTCACCCTCGTCGCCCAGCTCGACGGCGCCGACGACCGGGTCGCGCTCGACGAGCTGCCCGCCACGCTGGCGAACACCCGCGGGGTCGAGTCCGTCTCGCCGATCATCTACAACAGCGCCGGGGACGCGGCCGTCCTCACCGTCGTACCGGAGTCGTCGCCGCAGTCCAAGGCCACCAGCGACCTCGTCGACCGGCTGCGCGCGGACGTCCTGCCGGCGGCGGAGCACCGGACCTCCCTCGACGTGCACGTGGGCGGTGTGACCGCGTCGTACGACGACTTCGCCGAGATCATCGTCGGCAAGCTGCCCCTCTTCGTGGGCGTCGTCGTCGCGCTCGGCTCTCTGCTGCTCCTGCTCGCCTTCCGCTCGATCGGCATCCCGCTCAAGGCCGCGGCGATGAACGTGGCCGCCGTCGCCTCCTCCTTCGGCATCGTCGTCGCGATCTTCCAGTGGGGGTGGGGCAGCGAGCTGATCGGGCTCGGCAGCGCGGGACCCGTCGAACCCTTCCTGCCGGTCATCATGGTCTCCGTGCTCTTCGGGCTCTCCATGGACTACCAGGTCTTCCTGGTCAGCCGGATGTACGAGGAATGGCTGGAGACCGGGGACAACCGGCGGGCGGTCCGGGTCGGCCTCGCCGAGACCAGCCGGGTGATCAACTCCGCCGCCGTCATCATGATCGCCGTCTTCCTGGCGTTCGTGCTCTCCGGCGACCGGGTCATCGCGATGTTCGGCATCGCGCTCGCCGCGGCCGTCGCCCTGGACGCCTTCGTCCTGCGCACACTGCTCGTCCCGGCCCTCATGCACATGCTCGGCGGGGCGAACTGGTGGCTTCCCCGGTGGCTCGACCGGCGGCTGCCCAGGATCAGCATCGAACCGCCCGAGTGCCGTGCGATCGCCGACGCCCGGGAC
Organism: Streptomyces sp. NPDC003027; assembly: GCF_053591435.1. Lineage (NCBI taxonomy): Bacteria > Bacillati > Actinomycetota > Actinomycetes > Kitasatosporales > Streptomycetaceae > Streptomyces > Streptomyces sp. NPDC003027. Next base: position 1,320 of record NZ_JBSFTU010000025.1, on the reverse strand, counting down.
GCCACAGGTGCGAAGATCCCCACGCAACGTGTGACGCTCCCGAGGCCGGAGGAGAACGAGGATGCTCGCGATATCGCTGGGTGAGGACGGTGCCGAGCTGCGGCCGCTGGAGCCGTGGCGCGCCGAGGAGTTCCTCGCCCACATCGACCGCGGCCGCGCGTTCATCGGACAGCACAACGCACTGCCCGACGTCGTGCGGGACCTGGAGTCCAGCCGGGCGTTCCTCCGGGCGTACGCGGAGAAGACCGCGGCCGACACGGGGCGGATCCTCGGCATCTGGTACGACGGCGGACTCGTCGGCGCCGTCATCCTGCGCACCATGGACGTCGCGCAGGGCGTCGCCGAGGCCGGCTGCTGGCTGGAGCCGGCGGCGGTCGGCAAGGGGCTGGTGACCCGGGCGGTACGCGTCCTCATCGACTGGGCGGTCGAGGAGCGGGGCATCCACCGCGTGGAGTGGGTCGTGTCGTCCGGGAACGAGCCCAGCATCAACGTCGCACGGCGCCTGGGGATGACCAAGGAGGGCGTGCTGCGCGAGAGCCACCTCCACCGGGGGCAGCGCCATGACGAGGAGATCTGGTCGGTCCTCGCGCCGCACTGGCGGGCCGCGAAGGCGACCGCGCAGCCCTGAGCGGGGGCGTTAAGACACCTCTCATGGGGGCCGCCTAGCGTGCCCGTCATGACTGCCAAGACCGATGAGACAGCGCCCGAGAAGTCCGCCGCGGACACGGTCGCCCCGCTGGACGACGACCCGACCGCCGCCGACGAGCTCGCCGCCGACGAGCTGGACGACGAGCTGACCGACGACGAGGACGACCAGGAGGACGAGGCGTCACCGGGTGCCTCCGGTGCCCCGGGCCTCGGGGCCGGAGCCGCCGCCGTCGTCTCGGCCGCCCTCGGGGTCGCCGCCCTGACCGGCACCTGGACGGGCAAGGTCGCCGCCGAACGCGAAGCCCTCATCGGCCAGATCAAGGCCTCCCAGGGCGGCAGCACCGCCCAGCAGATCTCCGAGATCTACGGCGACGCATGGCACGCCACCGCACTCGTCAACGGTGTCTTCGCCTTCCTCGCCCTGATCACCGCCGTCCTCGTCCTCCTCACCCGCCCCGACCGCCCGGCCTGGATCCGCGCGGTCGCCGCCGCCGGAGCCGTCCTCGGCGGCATCGGACTGCTGCTCTCGGGCGCGATGTACTTCGACCTCCTCCTCGGCCTCCCGACCGCCACCCCTTAGGGCCTCTCGTTCGGATCATGCCGGGCTCGCGTGCCCTGGCACCGCTCCCCCGTAGCCCTTCGGGCACGGGAGGGGCCCCCACGCCGCGTTGT
>NZ_JBSFTU010000024.1:0-107144 GCF_053591435.1 Streptomyces sp. NPDC003027 | reverse complement strand
CCCCAGGCCCGCCAGGGCCGAGGGGACGGATCGCAAGGCGGAGGAGGGAGTCAACGCGGAGCGTTGGCGACCGACGACAACGCGGCGAGGCGCGGTGCCAGAGCCGGCGAGCCCGGCATGATCCAAACGAAAGGCCCTAGGGGACTCTAGTGGTCGCACCCGACGGCGAGACGGGACCGCAGCAGGGCCGCCAGGGACGCCGCGAACTCCACCGGCTCCACCGGGAGCGTGGCCGCGGCGTCCGCGCGGCTCCAGGTGGCCAGCCAGGCGTCCTGCGGGCGGCCGATCAGCAGCAGCACCGGCGGGCAGTCGAAGACCTCGTCCTTGATCTGGCGGCAGACGCCCATCCCGCCGGCGGGCACCGCCTCGCCGTCCAGGACGCAGACGTCCACACCGCCCTCCTCGAGGCGCGTGAGCACCGCCGGGAGTGTCGCGCATTCGATGAACTCGACTGGCGGAACGTCGGCCGCCGGCCTGCGGCCCGCGGCGAGCCGCACCTGCTCGCGGGTGTTGGCGTCGTCGCTGTAGACCAGAACCGTGGCGCTCGACCGCATCGTTCCTCCGTGAAGGTCATCAACCGATGCGGCGGATGCTACTCCGTCGCACCCCGCGTCAACACCGGTTCGACACCGGAGGGAAGGCCGGTCCGATGGGCCGTTCGGGCTGGACACACGCCCCTGACACTCCGAACGGCACCCCCCGGAGTGAGGGCGGGATAAGCGACCGACATAATGTCGGTCGTGGCGACAGTAACGACAGTAGAAACCGGGCACGCGCACCCGTCGGTCAATCGGCCGAACCTCACCAGCGTCGGAACCATCATCTGGCTGAGTTCCGAGCTGATGTTCTTCGCGGCCCTCTTCGCGATGTACTTCACCCTGCGATCGGTGACGGGAGCCGCGTACTGGACGGAAAAGGCCTCGGCCTTGAACTTCCCGTTCTCGGCGACCAACACCACGATCCTGGTGCTCTCCTCCCTCACCTGTCAGCTCGGCGTCTTCGCCGCCGAGCGGGGCGATGTGAAGAAGCTCCGGACGTGGTTCATCATCACGTTCGTGATGGGTGCGATCTTCATCGGCGGCCAGGTCTTCGAGTACACCGAGCTGGTCAAGCACGAGGGCCTCTCGCTCTCGTCGGACCCGTACGGCTCCGTGTTCTACCTGACCACCGGCTTCCACGGCCTGCACGTGACGGGCGGTCTCATCGCCTTCCTGCTGGTCCTGGGCCGGACGTACGCCGCCAAGAGATTCACTCATGAGCAGGCAACCGCCGCCATCGTCGTGTCCTACTACTGGCACTTCGTCGATGTCGTCTGGATCGGCCTCTTCGCCACGATCTACATGATCAAGTAATCGGGACGCCATCTCGGCGGACCCGAGACATCCAGCAAGCATCGACGCAGAAGATCCTGACACCGGGGTAATCCGTGAAAAAGCTCTCCGCACGACGACGCCATCCGCTGGCGGCGGTCGTCGTCCTCCTTCTCGCGCTGGCGGCCACTGGGGGGCTGTACGCCGCGTTCGCGCCCGCGGGCACGGCGAAGGCCGATGAAACCGCCCAGTCCCTCGCCATCGAGGAGGGCAAGAAGCTCTACTCCGTCGGCTGCGCCAGCTGCCACGGAACCGGCGGTCAGGGCACCTCTGACGGCCCCTCCCTGGTCGGCGTCGGCTCGGCCTCCGTGGACTTCCAGGTCGGCACGGGCCGCATGCCGGCCCAGCAGCCGGGCGCCCAGGTGCCGAAGAAGAAGGTCATCTACACGCAGGCTGAGATCGATCAGCTCGCGGCGTACGTCGCCTCTCTCGGTGCCGGCCCGATCACGCCGAAGGAAAGCCAGTACAGCCCCGAGGGCGCCGACATCGCCCGTGGTGGCGACCTGTTCCGCTCCAACTGCGCCCAGTGCCACAACTTCACCGGTGAGGGCGGCGCGCTGACGCACGGCAAGTACGCCCCCAGCCTCGAAGGCGTGAGCCCGAAGCACCTGTACGAGGCCATGCAGACCGGCCCGCAGAACATGCCCTCCTTCCCCGACACGACCATGCCGGAGAAGGAGAAGAAGGACATCATCGCGTACGTCCAGGCCGTCAACAGCGAGAAGGCCGACAACCCCGGCGGGCTCTCCCTCGGTGGTCTCGGCCCCGTCAGTGAGGGTCTGTTCGGCTGGATCTTCGGGCTGGGCGGTCTGATCGCAGTTGCCGTCTGGGTCGCGGCCCACACCGCTAAGGCCAAGAAGTCATGAGTACCCAAGAGATTCCAGAAGAGAACCTGCCCACTGAGCAGGCCACCGCGCACGGCGCGGTGAAGGTCGCCGACGACCCGTTCGCCGACCCGGGCCTCCCGCCCCACAAGCCGCGCATCCAGGACATCGACGAGCGGGCCGCCAAGCGGTCCGAGCGTGCGGTCGCCTTCATGTTCACGCTGTCGATGCTGGCCACGGTGGGCTTCATCGCCTCGTACGTGATCTTCCCGGTCGACAAGATCGTGTACATCTGGCCGTTCGGCCGGGTGAGCGCGCTCAACTTCGCGCTGGGTCTGACCCTCGGTGCGGCGCTCTTCTTCATCGGCGCGGGCGCGGTCCACTGGGCCCGCACCCTGATGTCCGACGTCGAGATCGCGGACGAGCGTCACCCGATCCAGGCCTCCCCGGAGACCCGGGCGAAGGTCATGTCCGACTTCGCGGTCGGCGCGGCCGAGTCCGGCATGGGCCGGCGCAAGCTGATCCGCAACACCATGTTCGGCGCGCTGTCGCTCGTACCGCTCTCCGGCCTGGTGCTGCTGCGTGACATGGGTCCGCTGCCCGAGAAGAAGCTCCGGACCACGCTGTGGGCCAGGGGCAAGCAGCTCATCAACATGAACACGCACGAGCCGCTGCGTCCCGAGGACGTCGCGGTCGGTTCGCTGACCTTCGCGATGCCCGAGGGCCTCTCGGAGCACGACCACAACTTCCAGACCGAGATCGCCAAGGCCGCCCTGATGATCGTCCGCATCCAGCCGGAGGACATCAAGGACAAGCGTGAGCTCGAGTGGTCGCACGAGGGCATCGTCGCCTTCTCGAAGATCTGCACCCACGTGGGTTGCCCGATCTCGCTGTACGAGCAGCAGACGCACCACGTGCTCTGCCCGTGCCACCAGTCCACCTTCGACCTGTCCGACGGCGCCCGTGTCATCTTCGGCCCGGCCGGTCACGCCCTGCCGCAGCTGCGGATCGGCGTGAACGACAAGGGCTTCCTCGAGGCGCTCGGCGACTTCGACGAGCCCGTCGGCCCTGCCTTCTGGGAGCGCGGATGAGCACTGTGACCGATAAGCAGAAGAAGGCGCCCGCCGGTGAGCGGGTGGCCGACTGGGCCGACGGCCGCCTGGGGATCTACTCCCTGGCCAAGGCCAACATGCGGAAGATCTTCCCGGACCACTGGTCCTTCATGCTCGGCGAGATCTGCCTCTACAGCTTCATCATCATCATCCTCACGGGTGTGTATCTGACGATGTTCTTCCACCCGTCGATGAACGAGGTGGAGTACCACGGCAGCTACGTCCCGCTGCAGGGTCAGCTGATGTCCGAGGCGTTCAACTCGACCATGCGCATCTCCTTCGATGTGCGCGGTGGTCTGCTCATCCGGCAGATCCACCACTGGGCGGCGCTGATCTTCATCGCCGGCATGTTCGTGCACATGATGCGCGTGTTCTTCACCGGCGCGTTCCGCAAGCCGCGTGAGATCAACTGGCTGTTCGGCTTCCTGCTGTTCTTCCTGGGCATGTTCACCGGCTTCACCGGTTACTCGCTCCCGGACGACCTGCTCTCCGGCACCGGTGTCCGCTTCATGCAGGGCGCGATCCTGTCCGTGCCGGTCGTCGGCACGTACCTGTCGATGTTCCTGTTCGGCGGCGAGTTCCCCGGCGGCGACTTCGTGGCCCGGTTCTACTCGGCCCACGTCCTGCTGCTGCCCGGCATCATGCTCGGCCTCGTGGTGGCCCACCTGATCCTGGTCTTCTACCACAAGCACACGCAGTTCGAGGGCCCCGGCCGTACGAACAACAACGTCGTGGGCATGCCGCTGCTGCCGGTCTACATGGCCAAGGCCGGAGGCTTCTTCTTCCTGGTCTTCGGTGTCATCGCGGTCATCTCGGCGATCGCCTCGATCAACCCGATCTGGGCGCTCGGCCCGTACCGTCCGGACCAGGTGTCCACCGGCGCCCAGCCCGACTGGTACATGGGCTTCGCCGAGGGTCTGATCCGTGTCATGCCGGGTTGGGAGATCAACATGTGGGGCCACACCCTGGTCCTGGGCGTGATGGTCCCGCTGGCGATCTTCCCGCTGATGCTGGCCGTGATCGCGTTCTACCCCTTCATCGAGTCGTGGATCACCGGCGACAAGCGCGAGCACCACATCGCGCAGCGCCCGCGCAACGCTCCGACGCGCACCGCCTTCGGTGTCGCCTGGATCACCGCGTACATGATCATGCTCGTGGGTGGTGGCAACGACATCTTCGCGACCCACTTCCACATGTCGATCAACTCGATCACCTGGTTCGTCCGGATCTTCTTCTTCCTCGGACCGGTCATCGCGTTCATCGTCACCAAGCGGATCTGCCTCGGCCTCCAGCGCCGCGACAAGGACAAGGTGCTGCACGGACGCGAGTCCGGCATCATCAAGCGCCTGCCGCACGGTGAGTTCGTCGAGATCCACGAGCCGCTCAGCCAGGGCGAGCTGTACCGCCTCACGGCGCACGAGCAGCACGAGCCCGCGCAGCTGCCGCCGGCCGTCGACGAGAACGGTGTGGAGCGCAAGGTGAGCCGGATGGAGAAGCTCCGGGTCAAGCTCAACCAGGGCTACTACGGCGAGGACAACCAGATCGCCAAGCCCACCGCCGAGGAGTACAAGGAGATCACCAGCGGCCACGGCCACCACTGATCACCTCTCCCCGGGGCTTCGCCCTGGGGGACCCCCGGAAGGTCGCCACAGCGGGAGCCCCGTCCATTCGATGGACGGGGCTCTTCGCCGTCCCCGGCGGTCGATAGGGTGGGCGTGTATTCGTCTCGTTACGCACATGACCAGGAGCTGCCATGAGCGCTGTGACCCCCGCTGGAGGACAGACCACGGCGGACCGCTCCTGGCCCGCCGTCCTCGACGGGCTGCTGACCGGCCGCGACCAGAGCGCGGAGGACACCGCCTGGGCGATGGACCGGATCCTGCGGGGCGAGGCCACCGACGCGCAGATCGCCGGCTTCGCGGTCGCCCTGCGCGCCAAGGGCGAGACGGTCGAGGAGATCACCGGCCTCGTCCGGACCATGTACGAGCACGCCAACGTCATCGAGGTTCCCGGCCCGTCCGTGGACATCGTCGGCACGGGCGGAGACGGTGCAAAGACCGTCAACATCTCCACCATGTCCGCGATCGTGGTGGCCGGCACCGGCGCCAAGGTCGTGAAGCACGGCAACCGGGCCGCGTCCAGCGCGAGCGGCGCCTCGGACGTCCTGGAGAAGCTCGGCGTCAATCTGGAGCTGACGCCGAAGCGGGTCGCCGAGGTCGCCGAGGAGGCCGGGATCACCTTCTGCTTCGCGGTGAAGTTCCACCCGGCGCTGCGCCATGTGGCCGCGGCCCGCAAGGAGCTCGGCATCCGGACCACCTTCAACTTCCTCGGTCCGCTCACCAACCCCGCCCGCGTCAGGGCCCAGGCGACCGGCGTGGCCGACGCCCGGATGGCCCCGATCATGGCCGGGGTGCTGGCCGAGCGCGGCTCCTCCGCGCTCGTCTTCCGCGGCGACGACGGCCTGGACGAGTTGACGACCACCGCCACCTCGCGGGTGTGGGTGGTCCGGGACGGCGCGGTGCGGGAGGAGGCGTTCGACCCGCGCGACGTCGGCATCGACCTCGTACCCGTGGAGGCGCTGCGCGGCGCCGACGCGTCGTACAACGCCGATGTGGCCCGCCGGCTGCTCGCCGGCGAGACGGGTCCGGTACGGGACGCCGTCCTGCTCAACTCGGCGGCGGCGCTCACGGCGCTCGAGCCGGGCGAGGGCAGTCTGGCGGAGCAACTGCGCGCGGGAATCGCGAAGGCGGCCGAGTCGATCGACTCGGGAGCCGCCCGCAGGGCGCTGGAGCGCTGGATCGCCGCCAGCAACGCGTGAGCGGCCGGTGACGCGTGAGCCCCTGGCATCGCGCGAGAGGACGAGAGGGCCCCGCCGTGGTGGGGCCCTTTTCCGTTCCGGGATCCGGACACGGGTTGCGCCGCGTCGATCACCTGGCATAGCTTCTCTGCCAGGTCATGAGTGACAGCTACGAAGCCCCGGCTTGCTGTCCGGCAACCCTCCGTCCGTGGCGGGGTGCCCCGGGTGAAGACCAGGCCGTAGGCAGCGAGGTCTACGGCAAGCGCGGACCCCTCGAAACCCTTGGGGTCCTGGTCCTCAGGGAGCCTCTTGTGAGCAAGCGAATGCGATAGGGCCTTCCCGCCCCTTCTTCGCGCACCCTCCTTCTTCTCTTCCCCAGCGCTGCCGCGTATCCGCCGGCGCGGGAATTCGCCTGCCTGTACGGGAGTTCGCCATGTCTGTCACCACCGCTGCCGCCGACCTGTCCGTTTGTGCCCCGCTGCCCGTTCTGGGACGGGACGTCACCGTGCCGCTCGTCACCGGGGGCGAGGTCGCCTACGCCGCACTGGACTACGCCGCCAGCGCCCCGGCCCTGCAGCGGGTCTGGGACGACGTCGCCGCCTACGCGCCGTACTACGGCAGCGTGCACCGGGGTGCCGGGTACCTCTCGCAGCTCTCCACCGACCTGTTCGAGAACAGCCGGGTCACCGTCGCCGAGTTCCTCGACTGCCGCCCCGACGACCAGGTGGTCTTCACCCGCTCCACCACCGACTCCCTCAACCTGCTGGCCGCCGCGCTCCCCGCCGGCTGCGAGGTCTTCGTCTTCGAGACCGAGCACCACGCCTCGCTGCTGCCGTGGCGGGACGCCCGGGTCACCTACCTCGACGCGCCGCGCACCCCCGCCCAGGCCGTCGAGACCCTGGAGCGCGCACTCGTCGGCCGCGAGCCTCACGGTCCCGCGCTCGTCTGCGTCACCGGAGCCTCCAACGTCACCGGTGAGCTGTGGCCGGTGCGCGAACTCGCCGCCGCCGCGCACGCCCACGGCGCCCGGATCGTCCTCGACGCCGCCCAGCTCGCTCCCCACCACCCCGTCTCCGTCCGGGAGTCGGACGTGGACTGGGTCGCCTTCTCCGGGCACAAGCTGTACGCCCCCTTCGGCTCGGGCGTCCTCGCCGGCCGCGCCGACTGGCTCCAGGACGCCGAGCCGTACCTGGCCGGCGGAGGCGCCTCCAGGAAGGTCGCCCGCCGCACCGACGGGGGAGTGGACGTCGAGTGGCACACCACCGCCGCCCGCCACGAGGCCGGCTCCCCGAACGTCATCGGCGTCTACTCCATCGCGTCCGCCTGCAAGGCGCTCACCGAGGCGGGCTTCGACTCCCTCGTGGAGCGCGAGCGGCAGCTGATCGCGAAGGTCCGGGAAGGCCTGGCCGAGGTGCCCGAGGTCAAGGTGCTCTCGCTCTTCGGCGACGACGCCCCGCGCGTCGGCGTCATCTCGTTCGTGGTCGAGGGCTGGAACAGCTCGCACTTCGCCGCCGCGCTCTCCGCGGAGTACGGCATCGGCGTCCGCGACGGCCTCTTCTGCGCCCACCCGCTGGTCCGCACGCTGCTGGGCAGCGACCCGCAGGACGTCGGCGAGTGCGGGGCACCGGAGGCGGAGCCGGGCGAGCAGTCGCTCAACGCCATCCGGGTGAGCTTCGGCGCCGGCACGCCCGACGAGCACGTGGAGCGTTTCGTACGAGCCGTCAAGGAGCTGGTCCGGCACGGCGCGCAGTGGAAGTACCGCACCGAGGACGGCCGCTGCGTGCCCGACCGCGGCTGAGCACCCACTCGTACGGGTGAAGGGGCCTCCGAGCGGGGCCCCCTTCACCGTGCCGTCAGGAAGGACGGCAGGGAGTCAGAACCCCAGGCCGGTCAGGACCCAGGCCGGTCAGGACTCCAGGCCGATGGCGAAAGCCGCTTCCAGGTCGTGCTGGGAGTACGTACGGAACGCGACGTGCGTGTCCGTGGCCTCGACGCCGGGGATCTTGCTGATCCGGCCGGGGATCACATCCGCCAGGTCGTCGTGCCGGGGCACCCGGACCATGGCGATCAGGTCGTACGTACCGGTCACCGAGAAGACCTCGCTGACGCTGTCGAGCGCGGCGATGGACTCGGCGATCTCGGGGATCCGGTCCACGCTGGTCTTGATGAGCACGATCGCGGTGATCACGGCTGGCTTTCTCCCTCGGTCGCCGCGGCTGGGCCTTCACTCTAGCCCGCCCGTCTCCCGCCACCACCCTTCCAGGGAAGCGCTGCCCGCACCCCCTTCCGGTGGTAGCGGCCCCAGGCGTAGAGGAAGCCGGCGCAGAAGCCCACCACGTGCGCGAGATAGGCGACACCGGGCCCCGGTCCGGCGGAGCGGGCCGCCAGCCACTGCAGCACGAACCAGAAGATCAGCACGATCCAGGCCGGGAAGCGCAGCGGCAGGAAGAAGAGGAACGGGAACAGGCTGGTCACCCGGGAGCGCGGAAAGAGATGGAGGAACGCCCCGAGCACCCCGGAGATCGCCCCCGAGGCCCCCACCAGCGTCTGCTCGCTGCCGGAGTGGACCATCGCGTACCCGATCAGGGCGACGTAGCCGCAGCAGAGGTAGAACAGCGCGAACGACACCGCGCCCATCCGCTCCTCGGCCATCGCGCCGAAGACGTAGAGGAACAGCATGTTCCCCAGCAGGTGCAGCCAGTTGCCGTGCACGAAGAGCGCGGTCAGCGGGGTGAGCAGCGCGCGCGGGTCGCCGCTCGTCAGCTCGGCCGGGACGACCCCCCAGCGGTGGAAGTACACGCTCTGCGCCGAGAGCAGCGCGTCCCCCGTGCCGTAGACCGGATTGAGGCCCGACACCGGACTGATCAGGAAGGTGAGGCAGCAGACGGCGATCAGGCCGTACGTCACCGCCGGTCCTTTCCGCGCGCCGTGCCACGCATCGAGGGTCGCTCGCCGCCAGTCGATCATGGACAGATCATGGCGTAACGGGGCCCATCCGGGCAGAGTGCCTCGCCGGGACACGGGGTAGCCGCGAGGCCGTAGGGTACGGGCAGTACCTCCGCAGTTCGACGGCGCACCGCGGCTCCCGCACCCCGCACATGAAAGAGGACGGCACGATGACGACGGTTCCCCTGCCGACCGCCGAGACCCGCTGGCGTTGCACACTCTGCGGCAACCTGACCCGGTTCGACGTGACCCGTTCCTCCAAGGTCGTCGAGTACGTCCATCTGGACCTCGCCGGTGAGCCGAAGGTGGAGGAGCGCGAGGTGGTCAGTGAGACCATCGAGTCGGTCCGCTGCCGGTGGTGCAACGCGGTGGACCAGATCGAACTGGTGGACAGGCCGGGCACCGCTTCCTGACGGAGCGGTGCGAACGACAGTGGGGTGACGGATCGTGGAGCAGCCCGCGCACGGTGGTGAGCCGGCCGGCGCGGCAGGTGACGCTGCCGAGACGCTCGACCGCCCGTTGCCGGAAGGCGTACGGCGGCGGGTCGTCGCGCTGGTGTCGGACGCCTTCGGCGGGCTGACCGTCGCCGAGCTGCCCGGACCCCTGCGGCAGTACGCGCGCTTCACCCCGAGCCGGCGGGCCAAGTTCGCCGGCACCGCCATGGCCGCCGCCCTGGAGAACGACCCGGTCTTCCGGCAGCGGATCGGCGAGCGCTTCAAGGAGGCCCAGCCGGAGCTGGCCGGAGCCGTCGAGTCCGGCGCCCCGCCGGCCGCCGCCGATCCCGTCGACGTCGCGGCGGCCGCCTATGTCCTGCGCCCCACGGGCTGGGTCAAGCTGGTCGCGGCCGCGGGCGAGGAGGCCCAGCGGGCGGACGCCGAGCGGGCCGACGAGGCCGGGCGGCGCGAGCTGGAGCGGCTGCGCGAGGAGGTCGCCGCGGCCAAGGAGCGCGGCCGGGGCGAGATCGAGCAGCTGCGCCATGACCTGGAGGCGGCCCGCAAGGAAGCCGAATCGCTTCATCGCAAGCTGCGCAGCGCTCAGAGCGACGTGAAGCGCGGCGAGGCCGCTCTGCGGCGCACCCGGGCGGAGATGGACACCGCCAAGGCGGAGGCCGCGGCCCGGGTCTCGGCCGCCGAGAGCGAGAGCCGCCGGCTCAAGGCCCGGCTCGGCGAGGTCGAGTCCGCTCTGGAGGCCAGCCGCCGGGCCGCCCGCGAGGGGCGCTCGGTGGAGGACATGCGGCTGCGGCTGCTGCTCGACACGGTCCTGGACGCCGCTCAGGGGCTGCGCCGCGAGCTGGCTCTGCCGCCCGCCTCCGTCCACCCCGCGGACACCGTCGACGCCGTGCAGCCCGGCCGGATGTCACCGAAGGACATCGCGGCCCGCGCCCTGTCCGAGACCGACCCGGCGCTGCTCGACCAGCTGCTCGCGCTGCCGCAGGCCCATCTGGTCGTGGACGGCTACAACGTCACCAAGACCGGCTACCCGACCATGCCGCTGGAGAAGCAGCGGCTGCGGCTGCTCGGCGGGCTCTCCGCGCTCGCGGCCCGCTCGGGCGCCGAGATCACCTGTGTCTTCGACGGGGCGGAGCTGGCGGCCCCGGTCCTGCTCGCGCCGCCTCGCGGGGTGCGGGTGCTGTTCTCCAAGCCGGGCGTCACCGCCGACGAGTTGATCCGTCAGCTGGTGCGCGCCGAGCCGCCGGGCCGCCCGGTCGTGGTGGTCTCCACCGACCGCGAGGTCGCCGACGGTGTCGCCAAGTCCGGTGCCCGGCCGGTGGCGTCCGCCTTGTTGCTGAAGCGGCTTTCGCGCACTTCGTGACATCTGTTAACTCCTGGGCTCGATGCCCGAATTCTGAGGGGCGCACGGTCAAGTCCTCATCACTGCCTGTGTGGTGCGAGTAAATAAAGTGCTTCGTGGGTGAGATTTTGCCCATGAGGATTTGAACTGATCACAAGTTGGTCACTAGGGTCAGGCCTCGAACCTTCGCGCGGTTGATCATCCATCGGGGATGACAGCGAAGGAACCGCCTGCCGAGCCCTGGTTGGGCGGCTGAGGAAGAAGGAGCTCGCCTTCGTGGCGTCCCACCGTCGTCCCAAGCAGCCGAGCCGCACCCGCGTGACCGTGCTCACCGCCACCGCCGCGGCCGCTGTCGCGCTCTCCGCCCAGACGGGCGCCCAGGCCGCTCCGAAGCCGAAGATCGACGACGTGAAGTCGAAGGTCGACAAGCTGCACCACGAGGCCGAAGAGGCCACGGAGCAGTACAACCTGGCCGAGGAGCGCCGCGGCAAGCTCCAGAAGGAGATCGGCGCGCTCCAGGACAAGGTGGCCCGAGGTCAGCAGGAGCTCAACGCCCTGCGCGACAACATCGGTTCGGTCGCCAGCGCGCAGTACCGCTCCGGCGGCATCGACCCGGCGATCCAGCTCTTCCTCTCCTCCGACCCGGACACCTACCTCGACAAGGCGTCCGCGATCGACCAGCTCGGCGCCAAGCAGGCCGACGTGCTCCAGTCGATCCAGGCCAAGCAGCGCACCCTCGCCCAGCAGCGCGCCGAGGCGACGACGAAGCTCGCCGACCTCGAGGACGTCCGCAAGACGCTGGGCGAGAAGAAGAAGAAGTTCCAGGGCAAGCTCGCCGAGGCGCAGAAGCTCCTCAACACCCTGACCGCCGCCGAGCGCGCCAAGATGCAGCAGGAGGAGCAGCGCGCCAGCCGGGCCGCGGGCGACCGCGTCGACCTCGGCAACGAGGTCCCGGCCTCGCAGCGCGGTGCCGCCGCCCTCAACGCCGCCGCCACCCAGATCGGCAAGCCGTACGTCTCCGGCGCCGAGGGCCCCAACTCGTACGACTGCTCCGGTCTGACGCAGTGGGCCTACCGCCAGGCCGGCGTCGGCATCAGCCGCACCACCTACACCCAGCAGAACGACGGCGTGAAGATCGGCCGCAGCCAGCTCAAGCCGGGCGACCTGGTCTTCTTCAACGGCCTGTCGCACGTGGGCCTGTACGCGGGCAACGGCACCATCCTGCACGCCCCCAAGCCGGGCGCCTCGGTCCGCTACGAGTCGATGAGCTACATGGGCACCTTCCAGTTCGGTGTCCGCATCTGACGCCTCGGACTCGACTCCCGCGGCCTGACGCCCGAACGGGTGGTTCGCCGCGACCCCAGCTGACGTGACGCCCCGCCGGTGACCTGTGGTCACCGGCGGGGCGTCACTTTGTATGCCCGGCATGCTCGTTGGAAGCCGTCTGATCACCGGCTACTGTCTGCCGCGCCAGTCTGCGTACAGCTGAACGGAGCGCGATACGTGGCGTCCCAACGACGACCCGTCAGGGTCACCGTCCTGACCGCCGCCGCGGCCACCGCGGCGACGGCCCTCGGCGCCGCCCCCGTGAGCGCCGACCCGAGCGGCACCCCGGAGGCCACCAGGGCCACGGTCGACCGGCTCTACGAGGAGGCCGAACGGGCCACCGAGGGCTACAACAAGGCCGACGAGCGGGCGGACACGCTGCGCAGGACGCTCTCCCAGGCGCAGGACAGCGTGGCTCGCGGCCAGGAGCGCGTCAACCGCATGCGGGACGCGCTCGGTTCGGTCGCCGGCGCCCAGTACCGCTCCGGCGGGATCGACCCGGCCCTCGCGCTGCTGCTCTCCGCCGACCCCGACTCGTACCTCGACCGGGCCTCCGTCCTCGACCGCGTCGCCTCCCGGCAGAGCGTGGCGCTGACGCAGCTCCAGGGCGAGCTGCGGAGGCTGGGACAGGAGCGGACGGAGGCGGGGCGGCTGCTCGCCCAGCTGGAGCACAGCCGGTCGCAGGTCGCCCGGCACAAGCGCACGGTCGAGCGGAAGCTCGCCGAGGCCCGGCGGCTGCTGGCCTCCCTCACCGCGGAGGAGCGCGCGTCCTTCGACCGCGCCTCACGGTCGGGCCGCGACCAGGACCTGCCGCCGCTCTCGGACCTCGGCCCGGCCTCCTCGCGGGCCGCGGCCGCCGTCGCCGCCGCCCGCGGCGCGATCGGCCGACCGTACGTCTGGGGCGCCACCGGCCCCTCCGCCTTCGACTGCTCCGGCCTGATGGTCTGGTCGTACCGGCAGGCGGGGATCAGCCTGCCGCGGACCTCCTCGGCGCAGCGGTACGCCGGACGCCAGGTGCCGCTCTCCCAGGCGCAGCCCGGCGACCTGGTGACCTACCGCGACGACGCCAGCCATGTCGGCATCTACGCCGGCGACGGCCAGGTGATCCACGCGCCGTATCCGGGGGCGCGGGTGCGCTACGACCCGGTCGGGATGATGCCGCACGCCACGGTGACCCGGGTCTGACCGTGGGAAGCCGGGTCCGGCCGTGGGGCCGGCCCTACGGCTGCCCGTACGATCGAGGGCGTGGCGGGTCAGGGGTGGGGAGCGGTGCGACGGGGAGTCGTCTGTCTAACGGCCGGCCTCCTGGCCCTCGCGGGGTGCGGCGGGCCCCCGCCCGACTCGGCGCCCCGGGAGATCCAGAGCCTGCTCGACCGCCGGGCGCGGGCGCTGCTCGCCCGCGACGAGGCGGCCTACGCCGTCGGACTCGACACGTCGCTCGCCCCGGCCGCCCTCAAGGAGTTCGACCACCTCGCCGAGGTGCCGCTCGGCTCCTGGGACTACCGGGTGAAGGACGTGGACCGGAGCGGCCGTGACCGGGCGACGGTCCACGCGGAGCTCGGCTACCGGCTCAGCGGCTACGACTCGGGTCCCGTCACGACGGAGCGCGTCCTCGACCTGATCGAGCGGGACGGGCGGTGGTACGTGACCGCGGACCGGCCCGGTGAGGACGCGGCCCAGCAGCTCTGGCAGCAGGGCGAGGTGGAAGCGGTGCGTGGAGCGCGCAGCCTCGTCCTCGGCGTCGGGCAGCCGGAGGAGCGCCTCCGGGCGATCGCGGCGGCGGCGGACCGGGCGGTGCCCGCGGTCTCGGCGGCCTGGCCCTCGCCCTGGGCGGGCCGGGTGGTCGTCCTCGTCCCCGCCTCGCTGGACGCCATGGGCGGTCTCCTCGGGGCGCCCGGGGCCTCCTACCGGGGCATCGCCGCCGTCACGACCGGCGCGATCCGCGGCGGCCCGGACGCGCCCCCCGACCGGGTGATCGTCAACCCCGAGGCGTACGGCGTGCTCGGCGGATTCGGGCAGCAGATCGTCCTCACCCACGAGACCACCCATGTCGCCACCCGCGCCGCGACCTCACCCGCCACTCCGGTCTGGCTCTCCGAGGGCTTCGCCGACTGGGCCGCCTACCGCGGCACCGGCCGTACGGCCGCCGAGGCCGCCCCGGAACTGCGCCGCGCGGTCCGGGCGGGCGACCTCCCGGCCGGGCTCCCCGACGACGAGGCCTTCGGCTTCGGCGGCGACCCGGACGCACTGGCACGGGCCTACGAGGGCGCCTGGCTGGCGTGCGAGCTGATCGCCGAGCGCTGGGGCGAGAAGAGGCTGACCGCGTTCTACCGCGCCGTCGGCGCCCACCCGTCCCGCGAGGGCGCGGTGGAGAAGGCCCTGCACGAGGTGCTCGACACGACGCCGGAGGAGTTCACCGCGGCCTGGCGCGCCCACCTCCGGGCGCGACTGGCCTGAGGCCGGCGGTCAGACGCCGTCCGGGGCCGCCGCGGCCTCCAGCTCCTCGATCGCCTCGGCCAGCCACTGCTTCTCGGCCGTGCCCGTCGCTCGGGCGATGCGGAGCATGCCGCGGCGGAAGAGGTCCGGTTCCCGCTCGGCGCGCACCGGGACGCCGTCCTCGTAGAAGAAGCTGGCCGGGGTGTTCAGGAACGCCTGGCGCCGGCGGAGGACGGCCGCCTGGTCCGCCGGGTCCGGGAGGTGGCCCAGGAAGGCGAGCAGGGTGAAGAAGCGCTGGCCGTCGGTGATCTCGGCCTCCTTGGGGGCCCGCAGCCGGGAGAGCAGTTCGGCGCGGCCTTCCGGCGTCAGTGAGAGCGTCCGCCGAGGTGCCGCGCTCGCGCCCGGTTCCATACGGCTCTCCAGCAGGCCCTGTTTCACCATGCGGGTGATCGCCGGGTAGAGCGCCCCGTCGCTGACCGGGCGGACATGCCCGCTCAGCCCCTGGATCCGGTCCTTCAGCTCGTACCCGTGCAGCGGTCTGTCGTACAGAAAGCCGAGGATCGTCAGCTCCAGCACCCGGCCGCCTCCTTCACGCTTGTCGCGGACCCGTCCGCCATGCTACCTCTTTTCGCGGCACCTCGAATCGAGGTAGCTCGTTTCGAGGAGGAGTACGGATGGGACACCGGCGGTCACTGATACAGCTCGCGTATCCGGTCTACTTCGCACTGCTGGCCTCGGTCGCCGCCGGGATCATCAACATGGTGTGGGTGGCCCGTCTCGGCGGGGCCGCCGTCGCGGCCGTCGCCGTGGCCACCAACGTCGAGAACGTCCTCCTCGGTGTCGTCCTCATGGCCGCCTCCGGCACGACCGTCCTCGTCGCCCGGGCCCGGGGCGCCGGCGACCCGGGCGCCCTGCGGTCCGCCGTCCGCGGCGGCTGGACCCTCGGTGCGCTGCTCGTCCCGCCGGTCGCGATCGGCGGGTATCTGCTGCGCGAACCGCTCGCCCGGCTCGTCCTCGGCGGCGACGACGCCCACGCGCTCGCGCTCGCCACCGCCTACTTCGCGATCTCACTTCCGGGCACGGCCGTCTTCTTCGCCACGCACGTCCTCGACGGGATCCTCAAGGGCGCGGGCGACACCCGCACCCCCATGCGCCTCGCGTTCCTCGCCAACGGGCTGATCCTGGTCCTCGATCCGCCGCTCATCCACGCGTACGGAGTGCCGGGCGCGGCCCTCGCCACCGTCATCGGCCGGAGCGCGGCCCTTGTCGCCGGGCTCGTGGCGCTGGGCCGCGACCCGCACCTTCGCGCGGCGGGCTCGGCCCGGCCCGCCGAAGGCACCGCCGCGGCCCTGCGGCGCACCGCCTCCACCGGACTGCCCATCTCCCTCGACTTCGTGGTCCGGATGGCCGGCGCCCTCGCCCTCGTCGCCGTCGTGGCACGGCTCGGGGTGACCGAGGTCGCCGCGTACGGCATCGCCACCAAGGCCATGTACGTCGCGACGATGGCGTTCTACGCCGTGCGCCAGGCCGCCGCCATCCACACCGCCCATCTGCTCGGGACGGGCCGCGACGAGCGCCGGGCCGTCGGCCGTCAGGCCCTGCTCCTCGGCTGCGTCCTCGGGGCCGCGGCCGCCGGGCTGCTGCTGCTCACCGCCGACCTCGTCATGCGCTCCTTCGGGGCCGCCGCGGACGTCGCGGCGGCCGGCGCCCTCTTCCTGCGCTGCCTGGGCCCGAGCCTCGTCCTCACGGCCGGGTTCATCGCCCTCGCGGGGGTCGTCGAGGGCAGCGGCGGCAGCCCCCGGCTCGCCAGGATCACCATCGCCGGGGTCCTGGCGCAGCTCCCGCTCGCGTACGCCCTGTCCGGCCTGGGTCTGCCCGGGATCTGCCTGGCGATGGCGCTCGCCATGGCGGGGCAGTGCGCGGCACTGGGCCTGCTGCACCGCCGTACACCGCGCCGTCAGGACGCCGACATCGACCTCTCGCGGTCGGGGTCCGCCTGAACCGGCAGCGACGGTACCGCGAGGCGCGGCTCCACCACCGTCTGGCGCCACAGGATCCGGCAGGCGCTGAGCGCCGCCGCGACCAGCAGGCCGTTCCGTACCACCAGCAGCGCGATCCCCAGCGGATCGCTCTCCGTCACGTGCGAGAACCACACGGGGAACTCGAACTGCGTCACCGCCGTGGCCCACACCACGAGATGCGCGGGCCGCCGCATCCGGCTCGCGCGGTAGGCCAGGCACACGGCGGCCAGGCCGACGAGCCAGATCATGTACTGCGGGCTGATCACCCGGCTGGTGGTGGTGAACAGCAGCACTGCCGTGAAGGCCACGTCCGCCGGAGTCGCGGTCGTGAAGGAGCGCGCCCGGATCCGCCACAGCAGCAGCCAGCCGAAAGCGGCCATGGTCAGGACCATCGCGGCCGTGGAGACGGTGGAGACGTACGGGCCGAGGAACTCGATCGAGCCGTAGTTCATCCGCGCCTCGCCCTCCCAGCCGAAGTGCCGCGCCACATGGAAGACCAGCGCGCCCAGCGACTCGACCTCCGTGCCCCGGTCGCGCTGGAAGTTCAGGAACGCCAGCGCGCCCGGCGCCGCGAGCGTGCACAGGAGCAGCAGGCCGGCCGCCGCGCCCGCCGCCGCCGACCAGGAGCGGAACGTCGCACGGCCGCGGGGGGTGCCGACGAGCAGCAGCACCGGCCACACCTTCAGCATCGCCCCGAAGCCGGCCAGCGCCCCCAGCACCCGCGGATGACGCGGGGCGGCGAGCAGGGCGGCGACGGCGACGGCGGTGACCATCAGGTCGTAGCGGGAGTACGCGGTGGGGCCGAGCAGGGGGACGCCGGCGATCCAGATCCAGGCACCGCGCAGCGCACGGCCCGGGCGCCGGCCCGTGTACAGCAGCAGGCCGAAGACGACCGCGTCGCACAGGAAGGCGAGGACGAAGAAGGCCGCGGAGTACCCCAGGAACGGCAGCAGCGCGGGGGAGAGGATCGCCAGCGCGGCACCCGGCGGGTACTGCCAGGTCACATCGGACATCGGGTACGTGCCCGTCCGGAGGACCTCGTACCAGCCCTGGTAGATCTGCTCGATGTCGCTCGTGACGTCGGGGCCGGGGACCGTGACGACCTTGAAGACGCACAGCAGCAGAACCACCCTGGTCAGAGCCCACAGCGCGAGCGGGAGCCGCAGACCGGTGCCGCGCCTCGTGCCGCCGGTCGAGCCGCCCTCGGCGCCGCCGGTCGTGCCACTCTTCCCGCCCGTGCGCGGTGCGCCCAGTACGCCCGTCATTCCTACCTCGTCCTTGTCCTGTCGGTCCGCTGTCGCGGAGGTGGTGCCGGGCGGGGGGCGCGGCCACGGTACATTCGGCCACGATGTACAAGACCTTGATCGTAACGAACGATTTCCCGCCACGACCCGGTGGAATCCAGGCGTTCTTGCACAACATGGCGTTGCGCCTGGATCCCGAGCGGATCGTGGTCTACGCCTCCACGTGGAAGCGCGGCCGTGAGGGGATCGAGGCGACCGCCGCGTTCGACGCGGAGCAGCCTTTCACGGTCGTCCGGGATCGCACCACCATGCTGCTGCCGACCCCTCGGGTCACCGCGCGGGCGACCGCGCTGCTGCGGGAGCACGGCTGCGAGTCCGTCTGGTTCGGGGCCGCGGCACCGCTCGGCCTGATGGCGCCCGCCCTGCGCAGGGCCGGGGCCCGGCGCCTGGTCGCGACGACGCACGGACACGAGGCGGGGTGGGCGCAGCTGCCCGGCTCGCGCGGGCTGCTGCGGCGGATCGGCGAGGGCACCGACACGATCACGTACCTCGGCGAGTACACGCGCTCGCGGATCGCCGCGGCGCTCACCCCCGCGGCGGCCGGGCGGATGACACAGCTCCCGCCGGGCGTGGACGAGAAGACCTTCCACCCCGGCTCGGGCGGCGACGCGGTACGCGCGCGGCTCGGGCTCAGCGACCGGCCCGTGGTCGTCTGCGTCTCCCGGCTCGTCCCCCGCAAGGGCCAGGACACGCTGATCAGGGCGCTGCCGCAGATCCTGCGCCGGGTGCCGGACGCGGTGCTCCTGATCGTCGGGGGCGGCCCGTACGAGAAGGATCTGCGGCGACTCGCGGAGCGCACCGGCGTGGCCGGATCCGTACGGTTCACGGGCGCGGTGGCGTGGGAGGAGCTGCCGGCCCACTACGGAGCCGGCGACGTCTTCGCCATGCCCTGCCGCACGCGCCGGGGCGGACTCGACGTCGAGGGCCTCGGCATCGTCTACCTGGAGGCCTCGGCCACCGGCCTCCCGGTCGTCGCCGGCGACTCCGGCGGCGCCCCGGACGCGGTCCTCGACGGCGAGACCGGCTGGGTCGTGCGCGGCGACGCCCCGCAGGAGTCCGCGGACCGGATCGCGACGCTGCTCCTCGACCCGGAACTCCGCGCCCGCATGGGCGAACGCGGCCGCGCGTGGGTCGAGGAGCGCTGGCGCTGGGACCTGCTCGCGGAGCGGCTCGAAGAGCTGCTCTGAGGCGTCCCGCGCCGAGGGCCCCCGCCGTGACACCGCCCGGCCGTCAGCCGGACTGGCCCTCACCGCCGGATACGACCTGAGCGGGCAGGTAGTCGGTCAGCGCGCAGCCGTCCACCAGGAGCTCCTCCTGCCGGTACCCCTGCGGGATCTTGAAGTCCTTCTCGCAGGTGAAGAGCAGGGTGCCGGACGCCTTGAGCTTCTCCGCGACGCCGTTGTCCGCCGCGACGATCGCGAAGTCCTGCCCGACGAGGAAACGGCCGCCGCCACCCTGGGCCGCGGCCTTCTTGTTCGCCTCCTGGAACTTCTCCATGTCGGTGACGGTCAGCAGGGTGAGGGTGTCGTCGCGGTCGTCGCCGCACACCGCGCGCTCGCCTATGCCCCAGGAGGGGTCCTTGGCCTCCTCGTTCATCGAGCCGTCCCCGGAGGCGGCGCGCAGGTCGCTGCACATCGTGTGCTTGCTGACGATCCGCTCGATCCCCGCCAGGTCACCCGCCTTCGGCAGACCGGCGTCCTCTCCCCAGCTGCTGCTGCAGCCCGAGACCGTGACCGTCGCGGTCAGTGCCGCCCCCAGCACGGCGGTGCGCTTGAGCCGCATGTGATCCCTACTCCTCTTCGTGTTCGGTGTGTTCGGTGCCTCGGGACGCCGCCGGGACCGCGCGAACGCCCCTGGCCGGCCCGTGACACGGGCCGGCCAGGGGCGTTCTGAACGGCCGTCAGGCGCGGTAGATCGCCTCGATCTCGTCGGCGAAGTCCTTCGCCACCACGTTGCGCTTCAGCTTCAGCGACGGCGTGATGTGCCCGGCCTCCTCGGTGAACTGGGAGTTCAGGATCCTGAACTTCCGCACCGACTCCGCCTTCGACACCGCCGCGTTGCCGTCGTCCACCGCCCGCTGGACCTCCGCGAGCAGCTCCGAGTCCTCGCGAAGCGTAGCCGCCGTCGAGCCCGCCGGCTTGCCGTGCTCGGCGGCCCAGCGGCCGAGGAACTCCTCGTCCAGGGTCACCAGCGCGCCCACGAACGGCCGTCCGTCGCCCACCACCATGCACTCCGCGACCAGCGCGTGCGCCCGGATCCGGTCCTCGATGACCGCCGGGGCGACGTTCTTGCCGCCCGCCGTCACCAGGATCTCCTTCTTCCGGCCGGTGATCGCGAGATAGCCGTCCTCGTCGAGCGTGCCGATGTCACCGGTGTGGAACCAGCCGTCGGCCAGCGCCTCGGCCGTCGCCGACTCGTTGTTCCAGTAGCCCGAGAAGATGTGCTCGCCGTGCAGCAGCACCTCGCCGTCGTCGGCGATCCGCACCACCGAGCCCGGCAGCGGCTGCCCGACCGTGCCGATCTTCTGCCGGTCCCACGGGTTGAACGCCGTCGCGGCGCACGACTCCGTCAGGCCGTAGCCCTCCAGGACCGTGAAGCCGATGCCGCGGAAGAAGTGGCCGAGCCGCTCGCCCAGCGGCGCGCCGCCCGAGATGGCGAACTCGCCGCGGCCGCCGAGGACCGCGCGCAGCTTGGAGAAGACCAGCTTGTCGAAGACCTTGTGCTTGATCCGCAGGCCGAGCGACGGGCCCTGCGGTGTGCCGATGGCGCGGCTGTACGCGATCGCCGTGTGCGCGGCCTTGTCGAAGATCTTGCCTTTGCCGTCCGCCTGCGCCTTGGCGCGGGCCGAGTTGTAGACCTTCTCGAAGACCCGCGGCACACCGAGGATCAGCGTCGGACGGAAGGCCGCCAGCTCGTCGGTGAGGTTCTTGATGTCCGGCACGCAGCCCAGCTTGATCGGCGCCATCACGGAGGCGACCTCGACCAGACGTCCGAAGACGTGGGCGGCGGGCAGGAAGAGCAGCACCGAGCACTCGCCCGTACGGAACAGGGGCTTGAGGCGCGCCACCACGTTGCCGCACTCGGCGAAGAACGCGCGGTGCGTCAGCACGCAGCCCTTCGGCCGGCCCGTGGTGCCCGAGGTGTAGACGATCGTCGCCGGGTCGTCCGCGTGCGCGGACGACATCCGCTCGTCGAGCAGTTCGTCGGAGACGTCCGAGCCGGCGGCCGTGAGCCGCGCCACCGCGTCCGCCTCGATCTGCCACACGCCCTTGAGGGCGGGCAGGCCCTCCCGTACCGACTCCACCGACTCCTGGTGGGCCGCGGACTCCACGAGGACCAGCGAGGCGCCCGAGTCGCCGAGGATCCATTGGATCTGCTCCGGCGAACTGGTCTCGTACACCGGCACGGTCACCGCGCCCGCGCTCCAGATCGCGAAATCCAGGAGCACCCATTCGTAACGGGTCCGGGACAGAAGGGCCACCCGGTCGCCCGGCGCGACACCCGCGGCGATCAGACCCTTCGCGGCACCGCGCACCTCGGCGAGGAACTGCCGGGCGGTGACGTCCGTCCAGACGCCGGCCACCTTGCGCCCCATCACGGCGACATCTGGGTGCTGGGACGCGTTGCGGCGGATGAGATCGGTCAGATTGCCGTCCGTGGGGACCTCGTACAGGGCCGGAAGGCTGAACTCGCGCAAGACTGCTGCTCCTCATCGGGCGCCGGCGCCACGGCTCTGTGTGATGCACCGGTGAAGTCCAAGATCGGGCAGGTGCTCAGTGGGGGTGAGCACGACTGGACTGCCCGGACGTTACCCATCAGTACTGGGTTCCCGATAGGGGGTTCAGGTCAGATGTTCCGTGCGTCACACATGCGTGGCGGTGCTTCGCGCACAGTAGTCCACACCTTCCCGGACTCGGAAGTAACCGCAGGTCCGACGCCATAAGGTGGGTCCATGCCACGCACGAGAGTCCATGTGGTCAGTGATGTGCACGGGAACGCCGGTGCCCTCGCCGAGGCGGGGGAGGGGGCGGACGCCCTGGTATGCCTCGGGGACCTGGTGCTCTTCCTCGACTACGCCGACCACAGCCGCGGGATCTTCCCCGACCTCTTCGGCGTCGACAACGCCGACCTGATCGTGGAGCTGCGCACCGCCCGCCGCTTCGACGAGGCCCGTGAACTGGGACGACGGCTCTGGTCCGAGCTGGCGGTCGACCGCGAGACGGCCATCGAGTCCGCGGTCCGCCGCCAGTACGCGGAGATGTTCGCCGCCTTCCCGACCCCGACCTACGCCACCTACGGCAACGTCGACATCCCGCGCCTGTGGCCCGAGTACGCGCGCCCGGGGACGACCGTCCTGGACGGCGAGCGGATCGAGCTCGGCGGCCTCGTCTTCGGCTTCGTGGGCGGCGGCCTGCGCACCCCGATGCGCACCCCGTACGAGATCTCCGACGAGGAGTACGCGGCGAAGGTCGAGGCCCTCGGCGACGTCGACGTGCTCTGCAGCCACATCCCGCCCGACGTGCCGGAGCTGACCTACGACACGGTGGCCCGGCGCTTCGAACGGGGCAGCCGCGCCCTCCTCGACGCCATCCGCCGCACCCGCCCGCGCTACGCCCTCTTCGGGCACGTCCACCAGCCGCTGGCCCGCCGGATGCGGGTCGGTGCGACGGAATGCGTCAACGTCGGCCACTTCGCCGCCACCGGCAGGCCATGGGCCCTGGAGTGGTGAGAGTCCGGTCCCGGGGGCGCGATAGCCTTCGGTCGGCACGTTCGTGCCCCTGACTTCCGCCGGACCGCACAGTGGAGGAGCCACCGCGATGGCCGAACACACCAGCTCGAGCATCACCATCGAGGCGGCACCGGCCGACGTCATGGGTGTGATCGCCGACTTCGCCCGCTACCCCGAGTGGACCGGCGAGGTGAAGGAGGCCGAAGTCCTGGAGAGGGACGCGGCCGGCCGCGCGGAGAAGGTCCGGCTGCTGCTCGACGCGGGCGCGATCAAGGACGACCACACCCTGGCGTACACCTGGACCGGCGACGACGAGGTCTCCTGGACGCTGGTCAAGTCCCAGATGCTGCGCGCCCTGGACGGCTCCTACCGGCTGGCGCCGGCGGCCGGCGGCAAGCACACCGAGGTGACGTACCAGCTGACGGTCGACGTCAAGATCCCGATGCTCGGCATGATCAAGCGCAAGGCGGAGAAGGTCATCATCGACCGCGCGCTGGCGGGCCTGAAGAAGCGCGTGGAATCGGGCGCGTAAGCCCCCGGCCGCCGTCGCCGGCGCCGACCGGGCAGCGCCCGCGGCGGGGGGCGGTAACGTTCCGCCGCATGAGGATCATCCTGGTCACCGGGCCCGGCGGCGCCGGACGTACCACCGTCGCCTCGGCGACCGCCCTCGCCGAGGCCAAGGCCGGACGCCGGGTCCTGCTGGTGTCCGAGCGGCCCGGCGAGGAGCTCGCCGCGGCCGCGCCAGGCACGCTCCGTATCCTCCGGCCCGACCCCGCCGCCGACTTCCGCCGTGAGTTCCTCGACCTCCAGGCCCGCTCCGCCACCGCCCTCGACCTCCTCGGCGCCGCCCCCCTGGAGGACGCCGAGCTGACCGAGCTGCCCGGCAGCCACCAGTTCGCCCTCCTGCGCGCCCTGCGCGACGCCGCCGCCGGCGACCGGGACCTGGTCGTCGTCGACATGCCGCCGCTCCTCGACGCCCTCGCCGTCCTCGCCCTGCCCGAGCAGCTCCGCCGCTATCTGCGCCGACTGCTGCCGGCCGAGCGCCAGGCCGCCCGCGCGCTGCGCCCCATGCTCGCCCAGCTCGCCGGCGTCCCCATGCCCGCCCAGTGGCTGTACGAGACCACCGCCCGCTGGGAGGCCGAGCTCGCCGCCGTCCAGGCCGTGGTCGACGCCCCGGACACCACCGTCCGCCTGGTCGTCGAACCGGGCCCCGCCGCCCTCGACGCGTTGCGCACCGCCCGGCTCGGCCTCGCGCTCCACGGCCTCGCCCTCGACACGGTCGTCGCCAACCGACTGCTCCCGGCCGCCTCCCCCGACCCCTGGTTCGCCGCGCTGACCGCCCAGCAGCACCGGCACCTGGACCGGCTGCGCACCGCGTACGACGGAGCGGTGCACGCCCTCCCGCACCTCGGCCGGGACCTCCGCGGCCCCGAGGACCTCGCCCTCCTCGCCGTCGACGAGAAACCCGCACCCCCCGCGCCCGAGTGGACCGTCGAGGACCGCCGGGACGAGGACGGCATCCTCGTCTGGCACCTTCCCCTGCCCGGCGCCGTCAAGGACGAGCTCTCCCTGGTCCGCCGCGGCGACGAACTGCTCCTCACCGTCGGACCGTTCCGCCGCAACGTCCCGCTGCCGCCCGTCCTGCGCCGGTGCGCCGTCTCCGGCGCCGGCCTCGTCGACGGCGATCTCAGGCTCCGCTTCACCCCGGACCCCGGCCTCTGGCCGAAGACGTCGTAACGGAGGCCGCGACGCCGTGTACCGTCGACGGTAGAAGCCCTAAGGAGTACGCCATGAGCGATTCGGATGCCTGGGCCAAGGCGTGCGCCGAGGACCTGGAGGCCGAGAAGGCCCGCCGCCGTGCGGCCGCCGGCGCCGAGCCCGGATCGGCCGCGGAGGAGTTCCGCAAGCTCTTCGACGCGGTCGCCGACAAGGTCTCCTCGCTGCGGGGCCCGCTGACGGGAACGGCCGCTCAGGGGGCCGTCCAGCAGACCGTGCAGCAGCTCGTCAGCCAGGCGAAGGCCGCCGTCGAGCCCGTCATCGAACGGAACCCGCAGGTCTTCGACCACCTCGCGGCGGCGGGCGGCGAACTGCTCGCCGCGTACCGCTCGGCGGTCGAGGGCCACGAGACCCGCTGGACGCGCGACGAGACCCGCCCGGAACGCGACGACCCGCGGACCGCGCCGCCTGCCGACCGCCCCGACGATCCGCGTGACGAAGGCCCCGGAACGGGACAGCACATCGACCTCGACTGACCGGGAGGGTCGCCCCCCTCGGGTACGGTTGGCCTTAGCGGGGCTCGACCGAAAACTGAGGGACACATGGGACTCACCATCGGCGTCGACATCGGCGGCACGAAGATCGCGGCCGGCGTGGTCGACGAGGAGGGCAACATCCTCGACACGCACAAGGTGCCCACCCCGCCGACCCCCGAAGGCATCGTCGACGCGATCTGCGCCGCGGTGTCCGAGGCCGGCAAGGGCCACCAGATCGAGGCCGTCGGCATCGGTGCCGCCGGCTACGTCGACGACAAGCGCGCCACCGTCCTCTTCGCGCCCAACATCGACTGGCGGCACGAGCCGCTGAAGGACAAGGTCGAGCAGCGGGTCGGCCTGCCGGTCGTCGTCGAGAACGACGCGAACGCGGCCGCCTGGGGCGAGTACCGCTTCGGCGCGGGGCAGGGCCACGAGGACGTCATCTGCATCACCCTCGGCACCGGTCTCGGCGGCGGCATCATCATCGGCAACAAGCTGCGCCGCGGACGCTTCGGCGTGGCGGCGGAGTTCGGGCACATCCGGGTCGTCCCGGACGGCCTGCTGTGCGGCTGCGGCAGCCAGGGCTGCTGGGAGCAGTACGCCTCCGGGCGCGCCCTCGTCCGGTACGCCAAGCAGCGCGCCAACGCCACCCCGGAGAACGCCGCGATCCTGCTGGGGCTCGGCGACGGCACCCCCGAGGGCATCCAGGGCAAGCACGTCAGCGCCGCCGCGCGGCAGGGCTGCCCGGTGGCCGTGGACTCCTTCCGGGAGCTGGCCCGCTGGGCGGGCGCCGGCCTCGCGGACCTGGCGTCGCTGTTCGACCCGTCGGCGTTCATCGTGGGCGGTGGCGTCTCGGACGAGGGCGAGCTGGTGCTCGACCCGATCCGCAAGTCCTTCCGGCGCTGGCTGATCGGCGGCCGGTACCGTCCGCACGCGCAGGTCCTCGCGGCCCAGCTCGGCGGCAAGGCCGGCCTGGTCGGGGCCGCCGACCTGGCCCGCCAGGGCTGACACCGGCCCGGCGCTCCAGACACAGCCTGGTTCGCCACGACTCCGCCCGCCGCGCCCTCCGGGGCACGGCGGGCGGTTGTCGTATGTTGCAGGACATGGTGTTGCAGGACATGGCGATCAGTGAGCTGCCCAACTCCCGCACCGAGGCGGACGGTTCGGCCGTCGTCCGGGTGCTGAGCTACAACGTCCGCTCCCAGCGGGACGACGAGGACGCCCTCGCCCGGGTGATCCGGGCCTGCGCCCCGGACCTCGTCTTCGTCCAGGAGGCGCCGCGGTTCTTCCGCTGGCGCAAGCACGCCGCCCGGCTCGCCGCCAAGAGCGAGCTCTATGTGCTGACCGGCGGCGCCACCGCCGCCGGACCGCTGCTGATGTGCTCGCTGCGCGCCACCGTGGAACGCACCGAGGACGTCCTGCTGCCGCTCACCCCCGGCCTGCACCGCCGCGGCTTCGCGACGGCGGTCGTACGGTTCGCGCGGGCCAGGGTCGGGCTGATCAGCTGCCACCTGAGCCTGCGGGAGTCCGAGCGGTACGCGCAGTGCGGGATGCTTCTGGAACAGGTCGCTGCCATGGGCGCCCCACACACGATCGTCGCCGGGGACCTCAACGAGCGCCCGGACGGGCGGAGTTTCACGCGCCTTGCGAAGGAGCTGCGGGACGGCTGGGCGGTCAGCCCCTGGGGCGGCGAGTACACCTCGACACCGGCCGACCCGCACCAGCGCATCGACGCGATCCTCGCGACCCCGGGCGTGGAGTTCCTCGGCTGCGGCGTCCCGACGGACCTCCCGGAGGCCGACCTCCGAGCGGCGACGGACCACCTGCCCGTCCTCGCGGCGGTCAGGATCCCGGCGAGCTGAGCCCGGCCCGCCGGACCCCGTCACACCACCGCGCCGCGCCCCGGGCGGACCCGGTCACACCACGGCGCCCCGGCCCGGGTCGTCGTGGCCGTCCTCGTCGTCGTCGTGCTCCATCCGGGCCACCAGCGTCGCGAAGCCGCCGAGGAAGCCGCCCACGCACAGCGTCGTCAGCCACCACGTCATGTCCCACCGGAACAGCACCGCCACCAGCATCAGCACCGGGCCGCCCACCACGCCCAGCCACGCGAACTTCGTCGTCGCGTCCGCCTCCGGCAGCGGAGGCGGCTCCGGGGGCACGAAGTGGCCCTCGTCGTCGTCCTCGCCGGAGCTGCCCGACCCGCCGTCGGAGCGGCCCTGCTCCGGCTTCTCGTCCGGATCGGCGAGCCGGTAGTCGCGCGGGCCACCGCCCACGCTCACACCGGGCGCGAAGACGATCGAGCTGCCGAGGGCCGGCTTCTCCGGATCCTCGTCCTCGCCGTCCTCGCCGCCGTCCCCGTCGTCCTCGTCATCGTCGCCGTCGTCGGCGTTCCCGTCCTCCACGAGCTCGGGAAGCGCCAAGTCCTCCACCGATCTGAAGGGCCTCGACCCCGGAGGGTCCGCCGGCTCCTCGCCGTACCCGGCGACGATCGCCGCCCAGGCGGCCTCCTCGTCGATGGGCTGCGGCTCGCGCTCCCCGTCCTGCTGCTCAGCCACCGCTCCTGCTCCCCTTCTCCCCGACCGCGTCCGGAGCGAGCCGGCCGATGAACGCCCAGCTCTCCTCGAAGATCCGCTCCGCGTCGTGGTCCAACGTCGCCACGTGGTAGCTCTGTTCCAGCAGGATCTCCGTCACGTCCGTCGACGAGACCCGGCTGAGGATGCGCGCCGAGTCCGCCGGCGGGACCACATGGTCCCGAGGGCTGTGCAACAGCACCAGCGGCTGGGTGACCTGCGGCAGCTCGGCGTCCACCGTGCGGAAGAACCTCCGCAGCGAGTGAGCCGCGTGCAGCGGCACCTTGTCGTACCCGATCTCGACCACGCCCTCCTTGGCGATGTCGCTGGCGATGCCGTTCGTCGTACGGACGAAGTGGCGGACCACCGGCAGCGCGTGCGCCGCCACCCCGTGCACCTTGTTGCCGGGGTTGACCAGGACGAGGCCCCGCACCGCGTCCCCGTGCCTCGCCGCGAGCCGCAGCGCCAGCGCCCCGCCCATGGACAGACCGAAGACGAAGACCCGCTCGCACCGCGCGAGCAGCTCCCGCAGCGCCCGGTCGACCTCGGCGTACCAGTCCTGCCAGGTGGTGAGCTGCATGTCCTCCCAGCGGGTGCCGTGCCCGGGCAGCAGGGGCAGCGACACCGTCAGTCCGCGCTCGGCGAGGTACTCGGCCCAGGGGCGCAGCGACTGCGGGGAGCCGGTGAAGCCGTGACAGAGAAGGACGCCGACCTCTCCGCCCTCATGGCGGTACGGCTCGGCTCCGGGAAGGACCGGCACCGGGGTCTCCTGTTCGTGGGTTCGGCTTCGGGATTCGACGAAGCGACGACAAAGAGGGAAGGACCTTCACCGTACGCGACCGGACCGACACCGACCAGGTCCGTATCCACGAAGGTGCCCCGCCGTGGGCCGCTCCGGCGCGGGAGTGCGGGACACGGCGGGATAAGGTCTTTCCGACGGCACACGGAAGGTACTCGAGTTGATCTACGGCGCAATGAAGTTCTCCATCGGAGGGTCGCTGAAGCTCGCCTTCAGGCCGTGGGTGGAGGGCCTCGAGAACATTCCCGCCGAGGGGCCGGCGATCCTCGCGAGCAACCATCTGTCGTTCTCGGACTCCTTCTTCCTGCCCGCAGTCCTCGACCGCAAGGTCACCTTCATCGCCAAGGCCGAGTACTTCACCTCGCCCGGCGTGAAGGGCAAGCTCACCGCCGCCTTCTTCAAGGGCGTCGGCCAGCTCCCGGTGGACCGCTCCGGAGCGCGCGGCGCGGGCGAGGCGGCGATCAAGGCCGGTATCGAGGTCATCGAGAAGGGCGGACTCTTCGGGATCTACCCCGAGGGCACCCGCTCCCCCGACGGCCGGCTCTACCGCGGCAAGCCGGGCGGCCTCGCGCGCGTGGCGCTCGCCACCGGCGCGCCCGTGATCCCGGTCGCCATGATCGACACCGAGAAGATCCAGCCCCCCGGCAAGGTCGTCCCCAAGCTGATGCGCCCGGGGATCCGGATCGGCAAGCCGCTGGACTTCAGCCGCTACCAGGGCATGGAGGGGGACCGCTTCATCCTCCGCTCGGTGACCGACGAGGTCATGTACGAGATCATGAAGCTCTCCGGCCAGGAGTACGTCGACATCTACGCGACGGCCGCCAAGCGCCAGATCGCCGAGGCGGAGAAGGCCGCCAAGGAGGCCGTCAGGGCCGAGATCGCGGCACGGGAAGAGTCCGGCGCCTGACCCCTGCGGGGGAGGAGCGCCCGGGGGTGGGGGAGATGGCCAAGCGCGAGCGTGTCGTGCGGATGTCGGTCGAGCAGCCGCTGTGGCGCGCGCTCACGGCGTACCGCGTCCTGACGATGATCTACGCGGTCCTGCTCTTCGTCTTCTCCCGGGACCGCTACGAACGGCCGTGGGTGGCCGTCGCCTTCCTCGCCGTCCTGTGCGTCTGGAACCTGGCCACCCTCCCCAAGGTGGCCAACGCGGCCAGCTGCACCAGGCGCTTCCTGGTCGCCGACCTCACGGTCGCACTCACCGGCATCCTGCTCACCCCGCTGGCCGACGCGCAGGCCCGGACCGTCGACGGCCCCACGCTGCCGTCGATATGGACGGCCGGAGCCGTCCTGGCGTACGCGATCAAGGGCGGCTGGCGCTGGGCCGGCTTCGCCTCCTCGCTGGTGGCCGTCGCCAACCTCGTCGAGCGCGGTCACCCGAGCCGCGACACCCTCCACAACGTGCTTCTGGTGTGGGTGGCCTCCATCGCCATCGGGTACGTCGTCGAGGTCGCCCGCGCCTCGGAGCGCACCCTCGCCCGCGCCCTGGAGATCGAGGCCGCGACCCGCGAGCGCGAGCGGCTGGCCCGGGACATCCACGACAGCGTGCTCCAGGTCCTCGCGATGGTGCAGCGGCGGGGCACGGCGCTCGGCGGCGAGGCCGCCGAGCTGGGCCGGATGGCGGGCGAACAGGAGGTCGCCCTGCGCACCCTGGTCGCCGGCGGGCTGACCCGGCCGTCCCTGGTCTCCGAGGACGAGTCCGAGGGGGCGGTGGTCCGGTTCGTCGACGAGCCGGACGACCTCGACGACGCGGCGGACTCACCGGTCGATCTGCGGACGCTCCTCGCCCCCCGCGCCGGAGCGCGGGTCACGCTCTCCGACCCGGGCGCCCCGGTCCTGCTTCCGCCGGCCGCGGCCCGCGAACTGGCCGCCGCTGTCGGTGCCGCCCTGGACAATGTCCGGGTGCACGCGGGTGCGGACGCGCGGGCGTGGATCCTGGTCGAGGACTGGCCGGACGAGGTGGTCGTGACGGTGCGGGACGACGGTCCCGGTATCCCGGAGGGGCGGCTCGCGCAGGCCGAGGGCGAGGGCCGGATGGGCGTCGCCCTGTCCATCCGGGGGAGACTGCGGGATCTGGGCGGCACGGCCGAACTGATCTCGGTCCCCGGTCAGGGCACGGAAGTCGAGTTGAAGGTCCCGCGGGAGCGCGGGACGCACGGGGGAAGGTGAACGGACCCATGAGCGAAGAGCAGGCGGCAGCGCAGGTGGAAGAGCGGCGGACGGCCGGACCGGTCAGGGTGATGGTCGTGGACGACCATCCGATGTGGCGGGACGCGGTCGCACGCGACCTCGCCGAGGCGGGCCTGGACGTGGTCGCCACGGCCGGCGACGGCGAGCAGGCGGTGCGCCGCGCCAAGGCGGTGAGCCCGGACGTCCTCGTCCTCGACCTCAACCTGCCGGCCAAGCCCGGCGTCCAGGTCTGCAAGGAGCTGGTCGGCGCCGACCCCCAGCTGCGGGTCCTGGTCCTCTCCGCGAGCGGCGAGCACGCCGACGTCCTGGAGGCGGTCAAGTCCGGTGCCACCGGCTATCTCCTCAAGTCCGCCAGCACCGCCGAGCTGATCGACGCGGTGCGCCGCACCGCCGTCGGCGACCCGGTCTTCACCCCCGGCCTCGCGGGCCTGGTCCTCGGCGAGTACCGCCGCCTCGCCTCCGAACCGGCCCCGGCCGCCGGGGCCGACGAGCCGAAGGCCCCGCAGCTGACCGAGCGCGAGACCGAGGTCCTGCGCCTCGTCGCCAAGGGGCTGAGCTACAAGCAGATCGCCGAGCGCCTGGTCATCTCGCACCGCACCGTGCAGAACCACGTGCAGAACACGCTCGGCAAGCTCCAGCTGCACAACCGGGTGGAGCTCGTCCGGTACGCCATCGAGCGCGGCCTCGACGACGCCTGACGGGGATCCACGCGCGTTTGGCCCGTCACGCCGTGTCGGAGTGACCCACGTCACCATTAGCGTGGGTCTCGCATCCCGTCCGCCACGGCGAAGGAGACCTCCATGCGCGTCGGCGTACTGACCGGGGGAGGCGACTGCCCCGGTCTCAACGCGGTCATCCGCGGCATCGTCCGCAAAGGAGTCCAGGAGTACGGCTACGACTTCACCGGCTTCCGCGACGGCTGGCGCGGACCGCTGGAGGGCCACACCGTCCCGCTCGACATCCCCGCCGTCCGCGGCATCCTGCCGCGCGGCGGGACCATCCTCGGCTCCTCGCGCACCAACCCCCTGACGGTGGAGAACGGCATCCGCCGTATCAAGGAGAACCTCGCCAAGTCCGAGGTCGACGCGTTGATCGCGATCGGCGGCGAGGACACCCTCGGCGTCGCCGCCCGACTGGTCGACGAGTACGGCGTCCCCTGCGTCGGCGTGCCCAAGACCATCGACAACGACCTCTCCGCCACCGACTACACCTTCGGCTTCGACACCGCCGTCGGTATCGCCACCGAGGCCATCGACCGTCTCCACACCACCGCCGAGTCCCATATGCGGGTCCTGGTGGTGGAGGTCATGGGCCGGCACGCCGGCTGGATCGCCCTCCACTCCGGCCTGGCCGGCGGCGCCAACGTCATCCTCATCCCCGAGCAGCGCTTCGACCTCGACCAGGTCTGCGCCTGGGTCACCTCGCGCTTCAAGGCCACGTACGCCCCGATAGTGGTCGTCGCCGAGGGGGCGATGCCCCGGGACGGGGACATGGTCCTCAAGGACGGGACGCTCGACTCGTACGGGCATGTCCGGCTCTCGGGTGTGGGGGAGTGGCTCGCCAAGGAGATCGAGCGGCGGACCGGAAAGGAGGCCAGGACCACCGTCCTCGGCCATGTGCAGCGGGGCGGCACGCCGAGCGCCTTCGACCGCTGGCTCGCCACCCGGTTCGGTCTGCACGCCATCGACGCGGTGCGCGACGGTGACTTCGGGAAGATGGTCGCCCTGCGCGGCACCGACATCGTCCGCGTCCCGATCGCGCAGGCCACGGCCCGCCTCAAGACGGTCGACCCGGCGCTCTACGCGGAGGTGGGGGTCTTCTTCGGCTGAGACGCTCCGGCCGGGACCTCCGGCCGGAAGCGGGACGGCACGCGACGCGCCTCCGGGAGTCGTATATTCGCCGGGTACGAGACAAATCCGGCAGAACCCCCGGAGGGGCTCCTTGGAGATCCTGGCGTTCGGTGTGCAGGCGGACGAGAAGCCGCTGCTCGAGAAGGCTTTCCACGGGCACCACGACATCCGCTGTCTGGACGTCTTCCTCACCGAGGACACCGCCCCCATCGCGGCCGGCCATCCGATCGTGTCCTCCAGCGTCAACGCCGACCTCGGCGCCCGTGTCCTGCGCATCCTCGCCGACGGCGGGACGAGGATGATCGCCCAGCGCTCCACCGGCTTCAACAACATCGACCTCGACGTCGCCGAGCGGCTCGGGCTCACGGTCGCCCGGGTGTCGTCCTACTCCCCGTACTCCGTCGCCGAGTTCGCCTGGACGCTGGCCATGGCGGTCAACCGGCGGATCGTCCGCGCCTCGAACCGGACCCGCGACTTCGACTTCCGGCTCGACGGCCTCATGGGGCGCGACCTGCGCGGCCGCACGGTCGGCGTCCTCGGCACCGGCAAGATCGGCCAGGCGTTCACCCGGATCGCCCACGGCTTCGGCATGAACCTGCTCGGCTGGGACGTCGCCCCCGACCCGGCCTGCGCCGAACTCGGCATGACGTACGTCGAGAAGGAGCGGCTCCTCGCCGAGTCCGACCTGATCAGCCTGCACGTACCGCTGCTCCCGGCCACCCGGCGCCTCATCGACGCCGCCGCCCTCAGGACGATGAAGGACGACGCCATCCTGGTGAACACCAGCCGCGGCGGCCTCATCGACACCGAGGCCCTGGTCGCCGAGCTCCGCGCGGGCCGCTTCACCGGTGTCGGACTCGACGTGTACGAGGCGGAGGCCGGGCTCTTCTTCCTCGACAAGTCCCTGGAGGTCGTCGAGGACGACACCCTGGCCCGCCTCGTGACCTTCCCCAACGTCGTGGTCACCTCCCACCAGGCCTACTACACGGCCGACGCGGTCGGACAGATCATCGACACCACCCTCCAGAACGTCCTCGACCACCTCGCGGGCCGACGCGGCGAGAACGTCCTGGTCCCGGCCTGATCGGCAGGACGTCAGACCAGCACGCCGGCCAGCAGTGACGCGGTCAGTGCCGCGCCCTCCATCGTCAGCACCGACTCGGGGTGGAACTGGACCCCCGCGAAGCCCGGTCCGCGCAGGGCGTGGACCTCGCCCGACTCGGCGTCCCGGCTCACCTCGATCCGGTGCAGGGCCAGTTCGGTGGCGGTCCGGTCGTCGCAGCGGGCCGTGAAGCTGTTGTAGAAGCCGACCGTCCGCTCCTGTCCGAAGAGGTCGATCCGCACCTGCGCCCCCTGGAAGGGGACCTGCTTGCGGACGATCTCCAGGCCCAGCTCGGCCGCGATCAGCTCGTGGCCGAGGCAGACCCCCAGCAGGCCCTGGCGGTGGTTCCGTACCAGTTCGGCCGTCAGCCCGCGCAGGAACCGCATCTTCGGATCGGCCGCGTCCCCCGGATCGCCCGGCCCCGGGCCGAGGATCACCGGGCCGTCGTGGGCGAGCGCCAGCTCCCGCAGCCCCGGCTCGTCGTAGCGGACCACGGAGACCTCCGGACCGGAGGAGCGCAGCAGGTGCGCGAGCATGGCGGTGAAGGTGTCCTCGGCGTCGATCACCAGCGCGTGGCCGGCCAGTTCGGCCGACCGGACCTGCATCCTCAGCCAGAACGGCGCCAGGTCGGCCCGCCGGGCGTCCAGCGCCGCCCGCACCCGCGGGTCGTCGGCCAGCCGCGCCGCCGGGGGCGACTCGTCGCGCGGCCGCCCCTCCCGTACCCCCAGGGCGGCCAGCACACCCGCCGCCTTGGCGTGGGTCTCGGCGACCTCGCCCGCCGGGTCGGAGTGCCGCACCAGCGTCGCGCCGACCGGTACGCGCAGCCGTCCGCCGGCGGAGATGTCGGCGGTACGGATGAGGATGGGGGAGTCCAGCGTCTGGGCCCCGTTCTCGTCCTGCCCGAGCAGGGCCAACGCGCCCGCGTAGTAGCCCCGGCCCCCGGCCTCGTGGCGCTCGATGACCCGGGTGGCGTTCTGCACCGGCGAGCCGGTGACGGTCGCCGCGAACATCGTCTCCCGCAGCACCTCCCGTACGTCGAGGGACGAACGGCCGCGCAGCTCGTACTCCGTATGGGCGAGATGGGCCATCTCCTTGAGCCGTGGCCCGATCACCACCCCGCCCATGTCGCCGACCGTGCACATCATCTTCAGCTCCTCGTCGACCACCATCGAGAGCTCCTCGGTCTCCTTGCGGTCGGCGAGGAAGGCCAGCAGATCCTCGGCGGTCGGCGCGGCGCCGGACGGGTAGCGGTAGGTGCCGCTGATCGGATTCATCACGACCGTCCCGCCGGACATCCGCACGTGCGCCTCCGGACTCGCCCCCACCAGCGTCCGGTCCCCGGTGTGGACGACGAAGGTCCAGTACGCGCCCCGCTCACCGGTGAGCAGCCGCCGGAAGAGGGCCAGCGCGTCGGCGCGCCCGAAGCCCGGGATCTCACCGGTGTAGGTGCGCCGGATGACGAAGTTGGCGCCCTCGCCGGAGCCGATCTCCTCGTCGATCACCCGCCGCACGGTCTCGGCGTACGCGCCGTCGGACACGTCGAAGCCGCCGTCCTCCACCCGTACCTCGTGCGCCGGAAGCTGTGCGAGCGCGTCGGCGAGCGGCAGCTCGTACGCCTCCTCGGCGACCAGTACGGAGAGCGGGGTGCCGTCGTCGCGGACCTCGAAGCCGCGCTCGCGGATCTGCCGGAACGGCACCAGGGCGAGGGTGGGCAGCGCGCCGACGGGCAGCTCGGCGAGGCGCTCGGCCTCGTGGACGGCGCCGGTCAGCACCTCGACGGTGTCGTGGTCCCGGCCCGGGGTGCGGCGGCGCAGCAGCGCGAACGGGGGGCTGGAACCGTCCAGGAGGCGGGAGAGGTCCATCGTTGCGTTCCTTCCGTGGAGCGGAGGAGGAACGGCCCGGGAAACAGAAGAAGGCCGCCCCTCGGGCGGCCTTCGCGTGTTCGGGTACGCGCAGTCAGTGGGCCGCCGGATGAGCGGTCCACCACCAGTTCTGGGTCGTCTGCGCGAACATGTCGGCGATCGTAGCCCATCGTCCCCGCCGCGTCCGTCTGTCGTGTCCGTCTCATCCGTCTCACCCAGCGGTCACTGGCTTGGACGTCGCTTTTCGCCACGTACTGTTGGTTGCGTGACCGTGAACGCCGAATCCCACGCCGTCGCCAAGGCGACCTGGCGAGACCTGCCCGCGGCGCAGCAGCCCGAGTACCCCGATGCCGAGGCTCTGCGCGATGTGATCGCGGACCTCGAGTCGTATCCCCCGCTCGTCTTCGCGGGCGAGTGCGACCAGCTGCGCGCCCGGATGGGAGCCGTCGCCCGTGGCGAGGCGTTCCTGCTCCAGGGCGGCGACTGCGCCGAGGCCTTCGACGCCGTTTCCGCCGAGCACATCAGGGCCAAGCTCAAGACGCTGCTCCAGATGAGCGCCGTCCTGACGTACGCGGCCTCCGTGCCCGTCGTCAAGGTCGGCCGCATCGCCGGGCAGTACTCCAAGCCCCGCTCGAAGGGGACCGAGACCCGCGACGGCGTGACGCTGCCGACCTACCGCGGCGACTCGGTCAACGGCTTCGACTTCAACGAGAAGGCCCGCGTCCCGGACCCCGAGCGCCTGAAGCGGATGTACAACGCGTCCGCGTCCACGCTCAACCTGGTGCGCGCCTTCACCACCGGCGGCTACGCCGACCTGCGCCAGGTGCACGCCTGGAACCAGGACTTCGTGAAGTCGTCCCCCTCGGGCCAGCGCTACGAACAGCTGGCGCGCGAGATCGACAACGCCCTGAACTTCATGAAGGCCTGCGGCACCGACCCGGCCGAGTTCCGCGCGGTCGAGTTCTACGCCTCCCACGAAGCGCTGCTCCTCGACTACGAGGGCGCCCTCACCCGTACGGACTCGCGGACCGGCAAGCTGTACGACACCTCGGGCCACATGGTCTGGATCGGTGAGCGCACCCGCCAGCTCGACCACGCCCACATCGAGTTCGCCTCGCGGATCGCGAACCCGATCGGCATCAAGCTGGGCCCGACGACCTCGGTCGACGAGGCGCTGACGTACATCGACCGCCTGGACCCGGAGCGCGAGCCGGGCCGGCTGACCTTCATCGTCCGCATGGGCGCCGACAAGGTCCGGGACAAGCTTCCGGAGCTGGTCGAGAAGGTCACCGCCTCCGGCGCGACCGTCGCCTGGGTGACGGACCCGATGCACGGCAACACCTTCGAGGCCGCCTCCGGCCACAAGACCCGCCGCTTCGACGACGTGCTCGACGAGGTCAAGGGCTTCTTCGAGGTCCACAAGGCGCTGGGCACGCACCCGGGCGGCATCCACGTCGAGCTCACCGGTGACGACGTCACCGAGTGCGTGGGCGGCGGCGACGAGATCTTCGTCGACGACCTGCACCAGCGCTACGAGACGGCCTGCGACCCCCGGCTCAACCGCAGCCAGTCGCTCGACCTGGCGTTCCTGGTGGCGGAGCTCTACCGCGACTAGCGGTCGCGATCAGTAGGTGCGTTCCTACGACGGTGGGGCGCGGATCCATGTGATCCGCGCCCCACAGTCGTTGACAGGGCTTTTACGCGCCAGAAGCGCCGGGTAAGGTTAGGTTAGCCTTATCGATCTCGGCGGGAGGTGAACCGCGTGTACGTCTGCTCATGCTTCGGTGTCACGGAGAAGCAGGTCAAGGAGCACGCGGACGCGGGTGCCTGCACGCCTCGCCAGATCGCCTCCGCCTGCAAGGCGGGAACCGACTGCGGTTCCTGCGTGCGGCGGATCCAGGCCATCCTCGGGCGCGGCAACTGCCCTCGACGGGAGCTCCTGGACCAGGGCATGCCTGCCCTGGCGACGGACCTCCCGGTTCCCGAAGGGCTCTCTGAGGCCGCCTAGGCTCCCGCTCGGACCCGTCCGGCTGACCGGACCGTCCGAGGCCGAGGGGGCCGGCTAGCTCGGCTGCTCGATCAGCGTCGAGAGGTAGAGCGCCTCGCCGAGCTTCTCGATCAGCTCCAGCTGGGTGTCGAGGTAGTCGATGTGGTGCTCCTCGTCGGCGAGGATCTCCTCGAAGAGGTTGGCCGAGGTGATGTCGCCCTTGGTGCGCATGACCTCGATCCCGCGCTTGAGGCGGTCGATCGCCTCCACCTCCACCTGTCGGTCCGCCTGGAACATCTCGGTGACCGTCTGGCCGACCCGCACATGGAAGAGCCGCTGGTAATTGGGCAGCCCGTCCAGCATCAGGATGCGTTCGGTCAGCTTGTCCGCGTGCTTCATCTCATCGATGGACTCTTCGCGGGTGTACTTGGCGAGCTTGGTCCAGCCCTTGTTGTCCTGGATGCGGTAGTGCAGCCAGTACTGGTTGATGGCCGTCAGCTCGCCGGTCAGCTGCTCGTTGAGGAACTCGAGGACCTCGGGGTCGCCCTGCATCGCAGAGGCTCCTTCCACACATGTCTACGTCTGACTGGGCAGGATGGCCGCATCCTCGCACCACGGATGGGGGTCGTCCAGTAAGTGCAGGCTTAGTGGGACTTGCCCGAATAAGGCATCCCGGGCGCGTTCACTGGTCATGACCACCCCTCGCCGTCTGTCACCATGGATGACATGGGTCAGCCGGAGAGCGGAGTACACCGGGAAGCGGGGCAGTCGGATCTTCCGCCGGGCCAGCGGCTGCAGCGCGGCTGGCCGGTCACCCACTACGGCCCCGTGCCCAGGTTCAAGCCGGACCGCTGGGAGTTCCGGGTCTTCGGCGCGACGGCCGACGGCGACAAGCGCTGCTGGAACCACGAGGAGTTCTCGGCGCTGCCGTTCTCCACGGTCGTGGCCGATCTGCACTGCGTGACGAAATTCAGCATGCTGGGGGCCGAATGGGGGGGTGTGCCCGCCCGTACGATCCTCGAACTGGCCCCGCCGGCCGCCCGTGTCACCCATGTGATGGTCTGGGCCGAGTACGGCTTCAGCGCCAACATGCGGCTCTCCGACTTCGCCGCCGAGAGCACGATCTTCGCCACGCACAAGGACGGCGAGCTGCTCACCGCCGAGCACGGCTTCCCGCTGCGGCTCGTGGTGCCGCACCTGTACGCCTGGAAGGGGCCCAAGTGGGTCCGCGGCGTGGAGTACATGACCGCCGACCGCCGTGGCTTCTGGGAGGAGCGCGGCTATCACAACATCGGTGACCCCTGGACCGAGCAGCGCTACTCCTACCAGGAGGAACCGGGAGACGGCCCGGAGCTGTAGCCGCCCCGGACCGTCCCTCCCGGCCGGTCTCAGTGGTGGTACCGGTGGACCACCGCGTGGCCCTTGCCGCGGCCGATCATCCACTTGTTGACCGGTGTGGTGACCACGAACGCGACGAGGAAGGCGAAGGCCAGCGCGCCCCAGAAGAGCCCGTCCGCGAGGTGCGCGTCCATGGCGCCCGGCACCAGCAGCAGGACGCCGTTGTCGACGACCTCCATCACGGTGATGGAGAGGGTGTCGGCGGCGAGCGCGACGCCGATGGCGGCCTTCAGGGCCAGCCCCGCGCGGACGACGGCCCAGAGGGTCAGGGAGTAGCCGAAGAAGAAGGCCAGGACGATGGCGAGCGCCATCGTCGGGGCGTTGCCCCAGCCGAGCGCGGTTCCGATGATCATGCCGAGGACCTCGCCGATGGCGCATCCGGTGAGGCAGTGCAGCGTCGCCTTCATGGCCATCGACCAGCTGACCTTGCCGCCGCCGTGGTGCTCGTGGGCGCCCTGGCCGGCGTGGTTCTGGTGACCGGCGTGGTTCTCGTGGTCGGGGTGGTGGTGGGTGTGCGCTTCGTGCTGCATGACGAGCCCCCAACACGGGTGACGGTTCCTGCCTACCCAGAAACCGTATACCCCCTAGGGGTATTCCTCAACAGGGAATCACTCCCTGAGCTTCTTCAGCAGCTCCACGTCCGCGACATGCCCTTCCTTCCCGCCCGGCGTCTCGATGACCAGCGGCACGCCCTCGGTCGCGGGGTGGCGCATCAGCGTCCGGAACGCCTCCTGGCCGATGTGGCCCGCCCCGATGTTCGCGTGCCGGTCCTTGTGCGCGCCGACGACGTCCTTGGAGTCATTGGCGTGGATCAGCTTCAGCCGGCCCTCGCCCACCGTCTCGACCAGCAGGTCGAGGGTCTGGACCATGCCGTGCGGCCCGGCGAGGTCGTGGCCGGCGGCGAAGATGTGGCAGGTGTCCAGACAGACGCCGAGCCTGGGGTGGTGGTCGAGCGCGTCGAAGTACGGTCCGAAGTCCCAGGTGCGCGAGCAGAGCGAGAAACCCTGGCCGGCCGTCGACTCCAGGAGCAGGAAGGGGTCGTCCGCATGCGTCAGCTCGTCGAGCAGCGGCAGCATCCGCTCCCGTACCTGCGCCAGCGCCTCCTCGCGGGGGCGGCCTCCGGTCGCCGAGCCGGTGTGGACGACCACGCCCTTCGCGCCGATCTCCCGGGCGCGGCGCAGCGAGTGCCGCAGCGACTCCACCGACCGCTCGGCGGTGGCCTCGGTGTGGGAGCCGAAGTTGATCAGGTACGGGGCGTGGACCCAGGCCGAGATCCCGGCGGCCTCGCACTCGGTGCGGAACCGCTCGTCCTGTGCCGGGTTGCCGACCGGGGTGGCCCAGCCACGCGGGTTGGCGACGAAGACCTGGACGGCTTCGGCTCCCAGGTCGCGTGCGTAGGCGAGACCGGTGGTGGCGAGGCCGCCGGCCACGGGGACATGGCCGCCGACGGGGTTGCGCATGAGTCTCTACAGTCCCTTGATCGTGAGGGTGATGGTGGAGCCCTCCGGGGCGGTCGAGCCGCCCTCGACGGACTGGCTCGCGACGGTGTCGCCGAGGAAGGGGAAGGTCTTCTCGATCTTCACCTCGAAGCCCGCGCCCTCCAGCCGCTCGCGGGCGGCGTCGGCCTTCTCGCCCGTGACGTCGGGGACGTCGACCGCCCGCGGGCCCTTGGAGACGGTGAGGGTGATCGTGTCGCCCTCGGCGGCGCGGCTGCCCTCGGCGAGTGACTGGGCGGCGACCGAACCGGCCACCTCGGGGGAGTGGATCCGCTCCGCCGCGATCCTCACGGTCAGACCCGCGTCCTGGAGCGTCTCGGTGGCGTCGGCCACCGACTCACCGGCGACGTCGGGTACGTCGATCGGGACGCCCTTGCTGACGACCAGCGCGACGGCGGAGTCGGGGGCGCGGTCGGTGCCGGGCTCCGGGTCGGAGCTGATCACGGCGCCCTGCGGGACGTCCTGGCTGAAGGCCTCGGTGACCACACCGGGTGCCAGACCCTCTTCGGCCAGGAGCCGCTTGGCCTCCGTGAGCGGCTTCCGCTTGAGGTTGGGGACCTTCACGACCTCGGGGCCCCGGGACAGCGTGAGGGTCACCGTGCCGTTGCCGCGTATGCGTTCGCCCGGAGCGGGATCGGTGGCCATGACCGTGCCGCGTTCGTAGACCTCGCTGAACGCGCGCCGGGTCTGCCCGACGTCCAGACCGGCGTCCCTCAGCCGCTCGCCGGCCTGCGCCTCGGTCTGGCCGAGCACGGCCGGGACGCGGGTGAACTGGCCGGAGTTGATGTACCAGACGCCGCCGCCGACCCCGAGGGCCAGCAGGACGGCGGCGAGGACGAGGAGCGGGCCGCGGCGGGCGGGACGGCCGGGCCGTCGCTCCGACCGCGCCCGCGGCGGTGGCTCCGGCGGCATCGCGAGCCGACTGGTGTGCTGCGGCACCGCGCGCGGGATGACGCTGGTCCGGTCCTCGGAGCGGTCGTGGTCCCGCACGCCCCCCTCGGTGCGCGCCTGCGGCGGTACGGCGTCGAGCTGCTCCTCGCCGAGCGCCGCGCGGGCGTCCCGGGCCAGGGCGAGCAGCGCGACGGCGTCGTGCGGACGGACATCGGGGTTGCGGGCCGTGGCGCTCGCCACCAGCTCGTCCAGTTCGAGGGCGAGCCCGGGGACCTCGGCGGAGGGGGCCGGTACGTCCGTGTTCAGGTGCCGGTAGAGGACCTGGGCGGGGGTGTCCCCGTCGTGCGGCTTGCCGCCGGTCAGCATCTCGTACAGCACGACACCGCAGGCGTACACGTCGGCGCGGGTGTCGGCGGTGCCGTGCTCGATCTGCTCGGGGGCGAGGTACGAGACGGTCCCGAGGACGGAGCCGGTGGTGTCCGTGGCCGAGCCGACGGCCCGTACGAGACCGAAGTCGGCGACCTTGACCCGGCCGTCGTCCCCTATCAGGACGTTCTCCGGCTTCATGTCCCGGTGCACGAACCCGGCCCGGTGCGCGGCGCCGAGGGCGGCGAGCACGGGCTCCAGGATGTCGAGCGCGGCCCGGGGCTGGAGGGCGCCGCGCTCCCGCAGCACGTCGCGGAGGGTGCAGCCGGCGACGTA
Organism: Streptomyces sp. NPDC003027; assembly: GCF_053591435.1. Classification (NCBI taxonomy): domain Bacteria; kingdom Bacillati; phylum Actinomycetota; class Actinomycetes; order Kitasatosporales; family Streptomycetaceae; genus Streptomyces; species Streptomyces sp. NPDC003027. The sequence continues at coordinate 65,392 of NZ_JBSFTU010000024.1, read as the reverse complement.
CTCCATCGCGAGGTAGACGTACGCGCCGTCGGCGCTCTGGTCGAAGACGCCGACGACATTGGGGTGGGAGAGGCGCGCGACCGACTTGGCCTCGCGGATGAACCGCTCGACGAAGACGGCGTCGGCCGCCAGCGCCGGATGCATCACCTTGAGCGCGAGCACCCGGTCGAGACGGGTGTCGACGGCCCGGTAGACCGTGGCCATGCCGCCGACGGCGACGCGTGCGTCGACGCGGTAGCGGCCGTCGAGCAGCTGCCCGACGATGGGGTCCTCCCAGCCCGAAGGGCTGGGGGTCGGGTCCTGGAGGGTCGTGTCCACGGTGCCGAGTTTACGAGCCCCCGCTGACACCCCGTCCCGGCCGCCGCCCGACTGCAGCGCGGCTGTGACAGGCCGGGCGGGCCGGGGGCGGCCCGGGACCGCCCGGGCAGGCGGCGCGAGGCGGTGAAGGTCACACGGTCAGAACGCCGGTCGTTCCGGGTCCAGGGCGGCGAGGCCCTCCGTCGGTGAGGAGGCCTCCGCGAAGTGGCGGCGCGGGATGCGGCCCGCCCGCCACGCCAGCCGGCCCCCCTCGACGGCGTGCCGCATCGCCGACGCCATGAGCACCGGCTCCTGCGCCCGCGTCACCGCCGACGCCAGCAGCACCGCCGCACACCCCAGCTCCATCGCCAGCGCCGCGTCCGACGCCGTCCCCGCCCCCGCGTCCATGATCACCGGCACTCCGGCGCGCTCGACGATCAGCTGGAAGTTGTGCGGGTTGCGGATGCCGAGCCCGGAGCCGATCGGCGACCCCAGCGGCATGATCGCCGCGCATCCCACGTCCTCCAGCTTCCGGGCGAGCACCGGGTCGTCGTTGGTGTACGGCAGGACCGTGAAGCCGTCGTCCACCAGGGTTTCCGCGGCGTCGAGCAGCTCGATCGGATCCGGCAGCAGCGTCCGCTCGTCCGCGACCACCTCCAGCTTGATCCACTTGGTGCTCAGCGCCTCCCGGGCGAGCCGGGCGGTCAGCACGGCCTCGCCCGCCGTGAAGCAGCCCGCCGTGTTGGGCAGCACCCGGATGCCGAGCCGGTCCAGAACCGACAGGATCGAGCCCTGCACGGTCGGGTCCAGGCGGCGCATCGCCACCGTGGTCAGCTCCGTACCGCTGGCGATCAGCGAGCGCTCCAGCATGTCCAGGCTGGGCGCGCCGCCCGTGCCCATGATCAGGCGCGAGGAGAACTCCGTACCGCCCAGCACGAAAACGTCGTCGGACATCGCGCTCAGCCCCCCTGCACCGCGGTGAGGACCTCGACCCGGTCGCCCTCGCCGAGGAAGGTCGCGGACCACTGGCCGCGCGGCACGACGGTCTCGTTGACGGCCGCGGCCACCCCCGAGGGGGCCGTGGTCAGGGTGGCGACCAGGGCGTCGAGCGAGACGGGGCCGGGGAGCTCGCGCGGCTCCCCGTTCACGGACACGTTCAGCACGTTCATGCGGGCTGCTCCAGACGTACGGGAGAGAAGCGGCGGGGGGTGAAGGGGCGGGCCTCGTCCGGGAGCGTGCCGGTGGTCAGCACCTCCGCCATGACGTCGCCGGTGACGGGCGTGAGCAGCACCCCGTTGCGGTAGTGGCCGGTGGCCAGCTGGAGGCCCGGCAGCGCGCTCGGGCCGAGCAGCGGCGCGTTGTCCGGGGACGCGGGCCGCAGACCCGCCCGGGTCTCGGTGAGCGGCAGCTCGGTGATGCCCGGCACCAGCTCGTGCGCGTCGCGCAGCAGCTCGTACACCCCGCCCGCCGTGACGGTGGTGTCCCAGCCGAGCTCCTCGCTGGTCGCGCCGACGACCAGCTCGCCGCTCTCGCGCGGCACCAGATAGACGTGGCTGCCGCGCACCACGGCCCGGACCGTGCGGGACAGGAACGGCGCGTACGCGGGCGGCACGGTCAGCCGCAGCACCTGCCCCTTGACGGGGCGTACGGGAGGCAGGACGTCCGGCGGCACGCCGCCGAGCCGGCCGCTGAGGCTGCCCGCGGCCAGCACGACCTGCTCGGCCGCCGGCTCCGTGCCGTCCGCGAGCACCGCACCCGCGGCCCGGTCGCGCACGACGGTCAGACGGTCGGCGACGCTCCGGTGGAAGACCACGCCGGCGCGTTCGCAGGCGACGACCAGCGCGGCGGCGAGCCGGCGCGGATCCACCTGGTGGTCGCCGTCGACCCGGAGCCCGCCGCGGACCCCCGGAGCGAGCATCGGTTCGAGGCGGCGGCAGTCGCGCCCGCTGAGCCACTCCGACTCCAGGCCGCAGCGGGTCTGCAGGGCGTGCAGCTCCCGCAGATGCGCCCGGTCGTCCGCGTCGAGCGCGACGGCGAGCGTCCCGCACGCGCGGTAGCCCACGTCGTGGCCCGTGGCCTCGCCCAGTTCGGCGACGAAGGCCGGGTAGCGGCGGGCGGAGGCGAGGTTGAGCCCGAGCAGGGTCTCCTCGCCGTAGTGGAGTTCGGTGACGGCGGCGAGCATGCCGGCCGCGACCCGCGCGGCCCCGCCGCCGGGTTCGGGGTCGGCCACGGCGGTGCGCAGCCCGCGCTGCGCCGCCCGCCAGGCCGTGACGAGGCCGATGATCCCGCCCCCGATGACGAGGACGTCGCAGGACGTACGGACGTGTGGCATACGTGATGGCATGGGCGTCCAGCCCCTCCCTTCGCCGGCATGACCCGGATCAGGTTCGTACGGTCGGAGGCCGGTCAGCCTCCCTCTCAGCCCGGTCCGTCCGGGCTCCCGTGAGTGCTCTACGTTGACGGTCAGACTATCCCCCGCCGCTCGCGCCGCGTAGGGAGCCTCCGCTGTGGGACCGACGTCACCCCACGGGCGCGTTCGGCGGGGGCCGTGCCGGGCAAGGGAGTCCCTGGAAGGTTCCGGCACCGGCGCGGTGGAGTGGCCACCTTCCTGACGTTCCGTCAGATGCGTAAGGTGATCGGGTGAGCGAGCAGAAGCAGGCACAGCAGCACGTCGTGATCGTGGGCGCCGGCATGGCGGGAGTGCAGACCGCCGTCGCCCTGCGCGAACAGGGCTTCGCGGGCCCCGTCACCCTGATCGGAGCCGAACCGCACCAGCCCTACGACCGGCCCCCGCTCTCCAAGGCGGTGCTCCTCGGCAAAGCCGAGGACTCGGCCTTCGACGTCGACTTCGAAGCACTCTCCATCGAGCTGCGCCTCGGCCTGGAAGTGACCGGCCTGCGCGCCGAAGCCCACGAGGTCGACACCGAGGCCGGACCCGTGCCGTACGACGTCCTCGTCATCGCCACCGGAGCCCAGCCGGTCACCCTGCCCGGCACCGAGGGCGTGCCCGGCGTCCACCTGCTGCGCACCCTCGACGACGCCGCCCGGCTCAAGCCCGTCCTGGAGCGGCGCCACGACATCGTGGTGGTCGGCGCGGGCTGGATCGGCGCCGAGTTCGCCACCGCCGCGCGCGAGGCCGGCTGCGCCGTCACCGTCGTCGAGGCCGCCGACCGCCCGCTCGCGGGCGCGCTGCCCGCCGACGTCGCCGCCCCGATGGCCCGGTGGTACGAGGAGAGCGGCGCCGCTCTCCTCACCCACGCGCGCGTGCGGCGGATCGAACCCGGCAGCGTCGTCCTGGCCGACGGCCGGACGCTGCCCGCCGACGCCGTCGTCGTCGGCATCGGGGCCCGGCCCGCCACCGACTGGCTCGACGGCTCCGGCATCGCCCTGGACGCGGGCGGCGCGATCACCGCCGACGACCGGCTCAGGACCTCCCTGCCCGACGTGTACGCCGTCGGCGACTGCGCCTCCTTCCCCTCCGCCCGCTACGAGGAACGGCTCCTGGTCCACCACTGGGACAACGCCCTCCAGGGACCGCGCACGGTCGCGGCCGACATCATCGGCGAGACCCCCCGGGTCTACGACCCGGTGCCCTACTTCTGGTCCGAGCAGTTCGGGCGCTTCGTCCAGTACGCCGGGCACCACACGGGCGCCGACGAGCTGGTCCGGCGCGGCGACCCGGCCGGCGCCTCCTGGTCCGTCCTCTGGCTGCGCGCAGGCGTCCTGGTCGCCCTGCTCGCCGTCGGCCGCCCCCGCGACCTGGCCCAGGGCCGCAAACTCATCGAGGCGGGTATGAGGGTCGCCCTGGAGCGGGCGACCGACCCCTCCGTACCCCTGAAGGCGGCCGTCGAATAGGGCCCGACTTCCGACTGTCGGTCCGGGATGGCAGGCTGGTGCCGTGACCGAGATTGACGCAAGAATCGATGCTCTCGTCCCCGCCTGGCTCTACCTCCCCGACATCGCCGAAATGCTCGGTGTCGAGGTGACGCGCGTCCGGCAGCTGGTCAAGGAGGGCCAGCTGATCGCCGTACGCCGTGGTGAGAACAGGGCGCTTCAGGTCCCCGCCGCCTTCATCGACGGCGACAAGGTGGTCAAGGGCCTCTCCGGGACCCTGACGCTCCTGAAGGACGACGGCTTCACCGACGAAGAGATGCTGGAGTGGCTCTTCACTCCCGACCCGACCCTGCCGGGCACGCCCGCGCAGGCCCTCAGCGAGAATCGCGGCACGGAGGTGAAGCGCCGCGCCCAGGCGCTCGCCGTCTGACGCACACCGAAGACACCACAGGAGATCCCGTGGGGCCGGCCCGCCCGGCCCCACGGGACCGCCGCAGCCAACGGGGGGAAGCACCCATGTCCACGCCACGCGAGCGGCTCGCCGACGCCCGGCTCTACCTCTGCACGGACGCCCGCAAGCGCCAGGGCGACCTGCCCGCGTTCCTCGACGCCGTGCTCTCCTCCGGCGTGGACATCGTGCAGCTCCGCGACAAGGGCATGGAGGCCGGCGAGGAGCTGGAGCATCTCGCCGTCCTCGCCGACGCCTGCCGCAGGCACGGCACACTGCTCGCCGTGAACGACCGCGCGGACGTCGCCCACGCCATCGGCTCCGACGTGCTCCACCTCGGCCAGGGCGACCTGCCCGTGCCCGCGGCCCGGGCCATCCTCGGCAACGAGGTGCTGATCGGCCGCTCCTGCCACGCCGAGTCCGAGGTGGCCGCGGCCGCCGCCGAACCGGGCGTGGACTACTTCTGCACCGGACCCTGCTGGCCCACCCCCACCAAGCCCGGGCGGTACGCCCCGGGGCTCGGGCTCGTGCGGTACGCCGCCTCCCTGGAGGCCGAAGGACAGGACCGGCCCTGGTTCGCCATCGGCGGGATCGACGAGACCACCCTCGACGAGGTCCTGGACGCGGGCGCCCGGCGCGTCGTCGTCGTCCGGGCGATCACCGAGGCCGACGACCCGGCCGCGGCGGCGGCCCGGCTGGCCAAGCGGGTCCGCGAAAGGGCCAACGGATGATGTCCATCTTTCGGACTCCGCTCCATCGGCGGGGGCACCCCGTCTAACCTGCCCGTATGGCCCTTGGTACCGCTTCCACCCGCTCGGACCGCGCACGCACGGTCCGCGACATCCTCGCGTCCGGCAAGTCCTCGTACTCCTTCGAGTTCTTCGCGCCCCGGACCGAGAAGGGCGAGCGGAGCCTGTGGAACGCCCTGCGAAGAGTCGAGGCGGTCGGACCGAGCTTCGTCTCCGTCACCTACGGCGCCGGCGGAACCACCCGTGGCGGGACGGTCAAGGCCACCCAGCAGATCGCCGCCGACACCACCCTCACGCCGGTGGCGCACCTCACCGCCGTCGACCACTCGGTCGCCGAGCTGCGCAACGTCCTCGGCCAGTACGCCGACGCCGGGATCCGCAACATGCTCGCACTGCGCGGCGACCCGCCGGGCGACCCCCTGGGGGAGTGGGTGGAGCACCCGCAGGGTGTCCAGTACGCCGCCGACCTGGTCCGGCTGATCAAGGAGTCCGGAGACTTCTGCGTCGGCGTCGCCGCCTTCCCCGAGATGCACCCGCGCTCCACCGACTGGGACACGGACATCCGGCACTTCGTGGACAAGTGCCGCGCCGGCGCCGACTACGCCATCACGCAGATGTTCTTCGACCCGGAGAACTACCTCCGGATGCGCGACAGCGTGGAGAAGGCGGGCTGCGACACGCCGATCATCCCCGAAGTCATGCCCGTGGTGAACGTCCGGACCCTCGACCGGCTGCCCCAGCTGAGCAACGCGGCCTTCCCCGCGGCCGTGAAAGAACGCATCCTCGCCGTCAAGGACGATCCGGCCGCTGTACGCTCCATTGGCATCGAGTTCGCGACGGAGTTCTGCGCGCGTCTGCTCTCCGAGGGTGTCCCCGGACTGCACTTCATCACGCTGAACAACTCCACCGCGACGCTCGAGATCCACGAAAACCTCGGACTGCACAAGCAGCCGTGACCGGCGTACCCGCCCCAGACCCGCGGCGGTGGCCGTAGGAGAGGGGCGGGCATGGGGTGGACGGTCCTCTACATCGCGTTCGGTGTCGTCGCGTTGTGGCTGCTGGGTGAGGTACTGCTGCAGTACAAGGCACGGCTGCGCTGGCGCGTGCTCGCCTTCTGCGGCTTCCTGGGCGTCGTCCTCGGCGTCCTGCTGCCCTCCGTCCCGGTGATCATCGCCGGGGCGGTGGCCTTCGCCGTCGGACAGACCTATGTGACGCTCTCCTTCCGCCGCGGCTTCTCCACCGGCTGGGCGCTCGGCGGCAGGCCCGGCGCGAGCCGCCGCCGCAGGTCCGCCGCCGCACCGGCCGGGACCGCGGGTCCCACCCTGGAGGTCACCGAGGTCTCCTACGAACCGGTGGACCCCGAGCCCGCGGCCGCCGAGACCACCGCCGTCTACGCACCCCAGCCGATGCCCGACGAGACGGGCCAGTACGGCGTCTACACCCCCGCGTACGACCACGCGGCAGCCCAACCCGAGGCGCAGGCCGCCTACGGCGCGGGCTACGACCCGTACGCGACGCCGGGCCACGAACAGCCCGCGTACGAACAGCCCGCCTACGACTACGGCAGCGCGCAGCAGCAGTACGCCGCCTACTCCGACCCGTACATCGGCCCGGGCACCGACGGCCAGCAGTACACCTCGTACGACTACGGCACGCCCGGCCGGCAGCCCTACGTCGACCCCTACGCGCCCTCCTACACCTACGACACGCCGCCCGGCGGCGTCTGGGTGCCGCAGCAGCGGGACGGCGAACAGCCCGCCGAGCCGCAGGACCAGGAGTACTACGGCAACGGCAACGACCAGCAGTACCGCTACTAGCGCCTACTGCGAGCCGCGGAAGTCCGCGCCCTCGACGATCAGTCCGGCCACGAGCGCGCCCGACATCCCGGCGTGGGGGAGCCCCCCACCGGGGTGGGCCCAGCCTCCCGCGACGTACAGACCGGGGAGCGGGAAGCGGTTGGCCGCGGGCAGGAACCGGCCGCCGCCACCGGCGAGCGCGGGGCCGGGGACCTCACGGGCTCCCGTCTCCCGCAGGGTGTCGTCCGGGGTGCGGACCTCCTGCCACAGGAGCCGCTCACGGAGCCGGGGGACGGCCGCCTCGGCCTGGGTGACCATATGCGCCGCGACCGCCCGCCAGTCCTGCTCCGGTGAGGTGGTCACCGTCGCGGTGACGGTCACCGACTCATGGCCGTCGTCGGGTCGCAGGGCCGGATCGCCGGGCCGCAGCACCGTCACGGTGGGCCGGTCCCCGGCCGCGTGAACGACGGTGCGGTGCACGGCGTCGGCCTCCCGGGACCCGCGCAGGGCCAGACAGACGGTCACCCGGCCGGTGCCGGGGAGCTGGTGGTGCGGCAGGTCGTCCTGGCGGTCCCACGCGACGATGTGGTCGCGGTGGAGAGCGGGCACGGGCGCGCCCGAGACCACATGGTCCGCCTCGACGGACTCGCCGCCCTCCAGCCGGATCCCGCTCGCCCGGCCGTCCTTCTCCAGCACCTCTTCGACGCGCGCGTCGAAGACGAACTCCACCCGGCGCTTCAGGCACCGCTCGTACACCGCGTCCGCGAGCGCCCGGATGCCGCCCCGCACGTACCAGCTGCCGAACGTCTGCTCCATGTACGGCAGGACGGCGGCCGCCGCCGGGGCGGTGGCGGGATCGAAGCCGTACGCCGTCGCGTACGAGTCGAGGAGCGCGGCGAGCCGGGGATCGCGCAGCTCCCGTGCGCCGATCCCGGCGAGCGTGGTCGTGGGGCGGCGCAGGAACCCCGTCTTCAGGGCCGGGTAGGGCTCGCGGCCCAGGGCGGCCGGTTCCCCCGGCTGAGGCTCCTCCAGGAGCGGGCGCCGGGTGCGGTCCCAGGCCTCGCGGGCCCGGACCATGAAGTCGCCCCAGCGCTCTCCCGCGCCGGAGCCCAGCGCCGCGTCGAGGGCGGAGACCGTGCCCGCGCGGGAGGCGTTCGGAAGGTCGACCCTCGTGCCGTCGGCGAAGACATGGCGGCTCGCCGGGTCGACCTGCGTCAGTTCGACGAGGTCCTCCAGCGGCTCCCTGCCGGTCTTGACGAACAGATCGCGGTAGACGGCGGGCAGATGCAGCAGCCCCGGACCCGTGTCGAAGCCGAACCCGTCGCGCTCGAGGCGGCGCACCGCGCCGCCGTAGGTCCCCGTGCGTTCGTACACCGTCACCCGGTGGCCCGCCACGGCCAGCCGGGCGGCCGCCGCCATGGCGCCCATGCCGGCGCCGATCACCACAATCCGTGCCATGCCAGGGACTTTATCCGCCGGCGCGGACAGCTGAGTATCCGTACTCAGGCGAGGAGATGAGTAGATGCACGGATGGGTTTTGACCTGCGCGGACGAGAGAGTGGGGACCACGGAAGGGGCGCGGCTCCGCAACCGCCGACACGGGGCGGCGGATCGGGGCCGTGCACCATCCGGAACGGGGGTGCACGGGGGCACGGGGGAGTGCCACGGGGGTACGGAAAGATCGCCGGTCCGGCGAGGCTCGGGGGGATCGAGCCTCGCCGGACCGGCGTCTTTCTCCGTCCGGGGAGTTGCCGACCCCGGGAGCCTGGTGGCCCCGGGGCCGGACCGGCGGGTGCTAGTGCCGCATCAGGCAACGTTCGCCCCGTTCTGAGCGACGCGTGACCGTCATTCTGTGTGGGTGGCAGAACGAGTACGTGTGCGTGAAATCGACGATGCCGAGGGCAAACGACTGCTGCGGATCATCCGCAGGGGCACCGGATCGGTGGTGACCTGGCGGCGGGCCCAGATGGTGCTGCTGTCCGCACAGGGCATGCCGGTAGCGAAGATCGCTGAGGTGTCGTTCACCAGCGCCGACCGGGTCCGGGACGTGATCCACAACTTCAATGTCGACGGCTTCGACTCGCTGTACCCGTAGTACAAGGGCGGCCGGCCAGGACTTTCACGCTACCCGAGCGCCGCGAGATCAAGAAGATAGCGAAGTCCAAGCCGACCGAGCACGACCTGCCGTTCTCCACCTGGAGCCTGACCAAGCTGGCGGACTTCCTGGTCGCCGAGGGGGTGGTCGACGACATCAGCCACGAGGGCCTGCGCATCCTGCTCCGCGAGGAGGGCGTCTCCTTTCAACGCCTGGAGATCTGGAAAACCTCCCGCGACCCCGACTACGCGGCCAAGAAGGCCGGCGTCGAGCTCCTTTACGCAATCGCCGACAGCGAGGTCATACCCGAGGAGGGCGAGCCCGAAAGGGCGACCTACCAACGATACGGCGGAGTACGGCACCTGTTCGCCGCCCTGGACCTGGCCAAGCACAAGCTCTACGGCCACATCAAACCGGTCAAGAAGCGCACTCAATTCCTGGAGTCCTGCCGCTACCTTCGCACGCTCTACCCAACGGAAGTGCGGATCGCCATCGTCTGTGACAATTTCTCCCCACACCTGACCACAAAGAAGTGCCAGCGGGTCGGCACCTGGGCGGCGGCGAACAACGTCGAAGTCGCCTACACCCCGACGAACTCCTCCTGGCTGAACCGGATCGAGGCCCAGTTCACGGCCCTGCGCTACTTCACGCTCGACGGCACGGACCACGCTGACCACAAGGAACAGGGCAGCATGATCCGCCGCTACGTCATCTGGCGAAACCGCCACGCCGACGACCGGGACCTACGCGCCGTCGCCGACCGGGCCGACACTGCCTGATCCGGAAGCGCTATACGCCAGTGGTGCCGTCGATGCGTTCCCGGAGCAGGTCGGCGTGGCCGTTGTGGCGGGCGTACTCCTCGATCATGTGGACGTAGATCCAGCGGAGGCTGACGTCCTGCTCCATGAAGCGGCCGGTGTCGGTCAGAGCGCGGTCGGCGCAGTGCTCGCGGGCGCGGGCGATCTCCGCGTGCCAGGTGGCCAGAGCGTCGCGCAGGGTGGCGCCCTCGGCCAGCTCGAAGCCGCCGTCGGGGCCATCGGGGTCAGCCTGCGGGTCGTAGATGGGCGGGGCCTGTTCTCCGGCGAACACTCGGCGGAACCAGTTCCGCTCCACCTCCGCCATGTGCTGGACGAGGCCGGTCAGTGTGAAGTCGGACGGCGGCACGGATGCGACGGCGGCCTTCTCATCGTCCAGGCCCTCGCACTTCATGGCGAGGGTGGTGCGATGGAAGTCGAGCCAGCTTTCGAGCGTGGTGCGCTCGTCGACGTTCAGGGGCGGCATAGGGCGTTCGATGATGGCCACCGGTCGATTATCGCCAGCGGCCGAATCCGTCGGCAGGCAGGACCTCACAACGGGGCCAACGTTGCCCGATGCGGCACTAGCGGCCGCTCACGCGCCCGTGCAGCAGCCGCGAGAGGGCGCTGTGGACGTCGTCGATCGAGCGCTCACGCTGGAACGCCTGCCAGTCGAGGGCGGCCACCAGGACCATCCCGACCAGCGCCGCCGCCGTCAGCGGGATGTCGATCTCCTCGCTCAGCTCACCGGCCTCGACACCCCCGCGCAGGACGTCCTCCACGACCGCGACCGCCTGCTGACGGACCACCAGGAGAGTCTCGTTCCAGGCCCGGTTCGTCCGCCAGAGCTCGGCGACGTACAGCTGGGTGAAGGCCGGATAGCGGTCGATGAAGACCAGACCGGCCCGGATCATCGCGTCCAGCGCCTCGACCCGGCTGCCGCCCCGCTCCGCCGTGCCGTCGGCCGCGTCCCGCAGGGACGCGGTGAGCAGTCCGACGCCGTGCCGCAGCAGCTCCTCGAAGAGCTCGGTCTTGCTCTTGAAGTTGTAGTAGACCGTGCCCTTCGCGACGCCCGCGCGCTCCGCGATCTCGTCCACCGTCGTCGCCGAGAAGCCCTGCTCGGCGATGAGGGTGACGGCGGCCTCGTAGAGCTTCGCGCGCGTGGCCTGGCGTCTGGTGCTGCTGCTGTCCATGGGCTCGATTCTCACAGGTCCGGCGGATGTCACAGGGACGGTCTCACAAGGACAGTTCGGGGTGGAGCCGGTCCAGCGTCCACACCTGCTTCTGCCGGGCGGAGACGGCGGTCAGCGCCAGCGCGCCCACCGTGAACGCGGTCAGCACCGCGACCGCCTGCCAGACCGGCCCGATCCCACCGCCCGTGATCAGCCGCCGCAGCGCCTCGACGACGTAGCTCATCGGCAGGAAGGGATGGATGGCGTTGAAGAAGCCCGGACTGGTCTGGACGGGATACGTGCCGCCCGCCGAGGTCAGCTGGAGCATCAGCACGGCGAGGACCAGGATCCGCCCCGCCGCCCCGAAGCGAGCGTTGAGCCACTGGATGATCGCGGCGAAGCAGCAGGTCACCAGGGCGAGGAAGCTGACCGTCCCGGCGGCCCTGGCCATCTGCAGGCCGAGCCCCCAGTGCAGCACGGACATCAGCGCCGCGACCTGGAGCAGCCCGATCGCCGCGACCGGCAGCCAGCCGGCCAGCGCGATGCGCCAGGCGGAGGCGCCGGCGGCGAGGGCGCGCCGGTTGAGCGGCTGGATCAGCATGTACGCCACCATCGCGCCGACCCAGAGGGAGAGCGGGATGAAGTAGGGGGCGAAACCGGTGCCGTAGTTGGGCGCCTTGTGCAGCGACTGGGAGGCGAGCTCGACCGGGTCGGCCATGACCTCCGTACGGCGGTCGCGGTCGTCCTTGTCGTAGTCCGGGATCTTGGTGACGCCGTCGCTGAGTCCGGTGGCCAGCTCGCCGGACCCGTCGACCAGCTTGTACAGACCGCCGTCGAGGTCGCCGGCGCCCTTCTTGAGCTTGCCGACACCCGTGTCGAGCCTGGTGGACCCGGACTTCGCGGAGGTCAGGCCGGTGTGCAGCTCGTCGGCGCCCTTGGCGACCTTCTGGGCGCCGGTGTTGAGCTTGTTGATCTTCTTGACGGCGCCTTCGAGGTCCTCCTCGAGGTTCGGCGCGGCCTTCTCGAGGTCCTCGGCCTGCTTCTGCAGGGTGGCGAGCTGCCCGTCGAGCTTCTTCAGATCCCCGGTGTTGTCCTTGGTCAGTTCGTGCAGGTCGTCCGCGATCTTCGCCACGTCGTCGGCCGTGACCTTGGCCTCCTTGAGCGTCGGGCAGGTCGTGGGGTCCGGCAGCGGGTTGTCCACGCACTCCTTGCGGTGGAGCGCTTCGAGCTTGTCGTCGGCGACGTGCGCGGCGCTGCGGGCCACGGGGGCGCGCCTGACGAGGTCGTCCAGGTCGTGGCGGACGGCCTGCGCGGAGTCGGCCACCAGGCGGGCCGTGTCACCGATCGTCTTGCCGTTGTTCTTCAGGTACGGGCGGAGCTTCGACGCCTTGCCGTTGACCTTGTCGGCCAAGGCCTGGGTGCCGTCGGCGACCTGCCGGGAACCGGTCTCCAGCTCGGCCGCGCCCTTGTCGAGCTTCTTCAGCCCGGAGGCCAGGTCGCCGCTGCCCTTCTTGGCGTTCGTCAGCCCGTCGGCCAGGTTCTTGGAGCCCTTCTTCGCCCTGTCCGCGCCGTCCTTGAGCTGTCCGGCGCCCTTGGCGGCCTTCTCGGTCGCGTCGTGGATGTCGGAGAAGGAGATGAAGATCCGGTCCAGGAAGGAGCGGGAGGACTTGGTGGAGGCCGCGGTGCGGACCTCGGAGAACACCGTTCGGGAGATCTGCCCGACGATGTAGTTGTTGGCGTCGTTCGTACGGACCTTCAGGGCACCCGTCTCGGGGGCGTCACCGGAGCTGGAGGCGATCCGGCTGCTGAAGTCGCCGGGCATGGTCAGCGAGAGGTAGTACGTGCCGTCCTCCACGCCCTCGCGGGCCTCGGCGTCGCTCACCTCGTGCCACTCGAAGACCTTGCTCTCGCGCAGTCCCTCGGTGATGTCCTCACCAGCGTTGATCTTCTTTCCGGCGGCCGTGGCGCCCCGGTCCTCGTTGACGAGCGCGACGGGTATCCGGTCGAGCCGGCTGTACGGGTCCCAGAAGGACCACAGGTACAGCGCGCCGTAGAGCAGCGGCAGCAGCAGGATCGCGACGAGCGCGGCCCGGGGCAGCTTTCCCCTGCCGAACCGCTTGAGCTCAAGCGCGGCGAGTTTCGGCGAGCGCATCGGCCGTCCCCTCCTCGTTGGTGTCTTCCTCGGCGGTGGTCTCGTCCTCGCCGGTGGTCTCTTCCCCGGCGGTGTCCGCTTCGGTTCCGTCCGCTCCCGGCCCGGCCGACCCGGACGTGTCTTCCCCGGCGGTGGGCACCGCCTCGGCCGCGCGCGGTGTCGTGGAGACCCTCAGGGCGTCGTCAGGCGCCTCGCTGCACACGGCGAGGACGGTGGTGCCCGCGTCGGCGATCGACCGCAGCAGCGCCCAGGCCTCGGCCCGGTCGGCGCCCGAGAGCTTGAGGTCCGCGTCGTCCAGGGCGAGCAGCCGGGGCCGTCCGATCAGCGCGAGGGCGAGGGAGAGGCGCAGCGCCTCCAGCCGTTCCAGATCCCGTACGGAGGTCCGCCCGGCCTTCGGCAGCGCGTCCAGGTCGAGCCCGGCGGCCGTCAGGGCCCGCTCGGTCCTGGCCCTGGAGGCGGCGGCCCGCTCGGCGGGCGGGCGGAGCAGGGCCCGGACGGAGCCGTCGTAGCGGCGCTGGAGCAGGGCACGCTCACGCAGGTGCTCGGCGACGGTGAAGGCCGGGTCGAGGTCGCTGACCCCGGGAACCGGGCCCAGGGCGCTGATCCGCCGGACGGCGGCCATCTTGCGGGGCAGCCGGAACCCGGCGACCTCGGCGTGTCCCTCGTGCGGCTTCATCCGGCCGGTGAGGGCGAGCAGCAGGCAGGTGCGGCCCGAGCCGGACGGCCCCTCGATCGCGACCAGCGAGCCAGGTCCGGCCCGGAAGCCGACGTCGCGGAAGGCCCAGCCGCGCGGTCCCTTCAGCCCGAATCCGTCCGCGACGACGGCGGCGCCGTGCGGCTCCGCGGGGTTCGCTTCCACGGATCCCACCCCCACTCTCCCCATTTGAACTGACCGGTCAGTGCAAAAACTTAGCGCTGAACCGGTAGTTCAGGCAAAAGCGCAGGTCAGAGCGATTGTCAGTGGGGGCGTCCACGATGGATACATACGGCCACAGCGCCGTCACACGACGACAGGAGGCTCGTCATGGTCAGCTCCTCCGCGGCAGCCGCGCCCCGGCGCCGCAGCGGTTCCTCCCATGCCGAAGGCCATGGGGGAGGCCGCCCCGCCCCCGCACTGGTCGGACCCCCGTCCGACGTCCATCCCGTCCTGCGCCGCACCACGGCCCCGCCCGCCGCCCTCGACCTGCTCGCCAAGGCCCACGCCGGCCTGGACGAGGCGGCCGCGTACGACGTGCCCAACGAGCGGTACGCCACCGCCCACCTCGCCGCCCTGCGCACCGCCGCGGCCGTGCTCGCCGCCCGGGGCAGGCCCGAGACCCATCCGCGCAAACGGCAGCGCATACGCAGCACCTGGGACGTGCTCCCCGAGATAGCGCCCGAGCTCACCGAGTGGAGCGCCCTGTTCGCCTCCGGCGCCGAGCGGCGGGCGCGGGCGGAGGCGGGCATCGCCGGTGCGGCGAGCCGGCGCGACGCCGACGACCTGATCAGGGCCGCCGCCATGTTCCTGCGCCTGGTCGAGCGGATGCTCGCCCTCCAGCCGGTGCTGCCCCGCCAGCCCGGTGCGGGCGACGCCGCGAAGTGATCGGCGGGCGGCGCACGAGGCCATAGGGTGGGGGGTGTTCGTACCTGTCACCGAGGAGTCAGCAGCCGTGTCGGACCCTTCCCCTGTCTTCGGTCGAGAGGCGTCGTCGCGCCCGTCGCGCGCCTCCCTTCGCACCGCCGTCGTCTGGGACGTCCTCAAGGACGCCCTCGACCGCCGGGCCAAGGCGAGCGGCAAGGACAGCCTCGACGTCCTGGACACCGGCGGCGGCTCCGGCAACTTCGCCGTGCCGGTGGCCCGCCTCGGCCACCGGGTCACGGTCGTCGACCCCAGCCCGAACGCCCTGTTCGCGCTGGAGCGCCGCGTCGCCGAGGCCGGCGTGGCCGACCGGGTGGAAGGCGTCCAGGGCGACATCCACGGCCTGTTCGACGTCGTCGGACGCGAGGGCTACGACGTGGTGCTCTGCCACGGCGTCCTGGAGTACGTCGACGACCCGGCCGAGGGCGTACGCAACGCGGTCGCCGCACTGCGCTCCGGCGGCGCCCTCAGCCTGCTCGCCGCGGGCGTCGGCGGCGCCGTCCTCGCCCGCGCCCTCGCCGGTCACTTCACCGAGGCCCGCACCGCCCTGAGCGACCCGGCGGGCCGCTGGGGCGACGGCGACCCGATGCCCCGGCGCTTCACCGCGGACCAGCTCACCGGACTGGCCGACCAGGCCGGTCTGGACGTCGGCGCCGTGCACGGCGTCCGGGTCTTCGCCGACCTGGTCCCCGGGGTCCTGGTCGACACCGAGCCCGGCGCCGCGGAGGCCCTGCTGAAGCTGGAGGCGGCCGCCGCCGAACTGCCGTCGTTCCACGCCATCGCCACCCAGCTGCACGTGCTGGGCGACAAGCGCGCCTGACGCCCGCACCGCGGTGCGGGCCCGCCGGGGGCTCCCGGTCGCGCGCACCGTGCTGATCAGCGACGCAGCCGCACATGGAGTACGCCACAGACCCCCCGGTCGAAGGCTTCGCCCCGTATGATCGGGGGACACCATCCGGCATGACAGGCAGGGCGCTGGGGAATCAACGCCTCAGCAACCGAACCGCATGGCGGCCCGGAATGGCGATTAGGCGTTGAGGGCGGGTTTCACGGGGGCGATTCCCTGCCTATCCTGAAAGGGCCGCAAACCGGTCGCCCCCGCGACCGACGACTAGGAGGACTCCGTGCCGCTCTCGGAGCACGAGCAGCGAATGCTCGAGCAGATGGAGCGAGCGCTGTACGCCGAAGATCCCAAGTTCGCGACAGCGCTCGAGGGAAGCGGACTGCGTACGTACACCCGGCGACGGGTCTACCAGGCAGTCGCCGGCTTCCTGGTGGGTATCGCGCTCCTCATGGCCGGAATGGTCGCTCAGCAGATCTGGATCAGCGTGGTGGGGTTCCTCGTCATGCTGGGCTGCGCGGTCCTGGCGGTCACCGGATGGCGTAAGGCGCCCAAGCCGGGCGAACAGCAGGCGGCGGGTGGAGCGGCCGGCGGCCGTCAGCCCCGACAAGCGCGTCAGCGTCGCTCGATGATGAACCGGATCGAAGAACGGTGGCAGCGCCGCCGCGACGAACAGGGCGGCGGCCACTGACGGCGCCCTAGCGGGGGCACGGCCCCCCACACGACCCCGAGCCCCGCGGGCCGGCACCTTCCAGGTGCCCGAGCCTCGCGGGGCTCGTCGTTGTCGTGGTGCCCCTCATGGGCCCACCCGTCCCGCTCCCTGGCCCGCCCAGAACCAACAGGGGCCCGAGAGACCGGCCGTCCGGGGGTCCTGGGGACCGGCCCCCATGACCCCCGGCAGACCGTCAGCCCCGCTGGCGCGCGACCCGCTGGAGCGTCGCCGCCGCGCGGGCGGTCACGTCGCCCCGCCACGCCGACCAGCGGTCCGTCACCACCGACCAGCGGGCCGAAGCCGCCCACAGCACGCGGACGGCCGAGCGCGGCGCGAGCAGCGCCCGCAGCCTGGACCGGCGGCCCGACACCGTGTGGAAGCCCGCCCTGACCAGCGCGACCTCCTCCGCCAGACCCGTGGCCGGGCGCGGGTGCGGGGCATAGAGCACCTGCTCCACCGCGCGCGCGACCCGGTGCACCGCGTTCGCAGGCTCGCCCTCCAACCTGCCCAGGCGGACGATCCGCGCCGCCGCCTTCCGGGGCGTCATCGACTCGTTCGGCACCACCCCGTGGTCCCAGGCCGTGTCGTTGATCTCCTGCCAGACCGCCAGGGTCCGGGCCGACGCGTGCTCGGCGGTGCGGCCCGTGGAGCCGAGCCGCAGAGTCCGTACCCGCGTACGCCACAGCAGAGGTGACAGCGGCAGCAGAAGCACCACCGCCACGCCCAGGCACCACAGGAACACCTTCAGGAGGTCCACGCCGCCACCGCCGGACGTGTCACCCCCCGCCGCCGCCTCGGGGCCGCACTCGCCGAGGCGGCGCAGCTGCGCCGGGCAGCTGTCCGAGGCGCTCGGCGTCACCGACGGCAGCGCGGAGGCGCTGACCTCCGGCCGGGCCGATCCGGTCGGCGTACCCGCCGGGGCCTGCTGCCGGGTGTACTCCGGCGTGGAGCCGCGCGTCGGCGTCGGCTCGAACCGGATCCACCCCGCTCCCTCGAAGTACAGCTCCGGCCAGGCGTGCGCGTCGCGTATGCCCACCGACATCGTGCCGTCGGACTGCGCGGAGCCCGGCATGAAACCGACCGCGACCCTGGCCGGGATGCCCAGCACCCGGGCCATCGCCGCCATGGAGAAGGAGAAGTGGACGCAGAAGCCCTCCTTCTGCTTCAGGAAGCGCGAGATCGCCTGCACGCCCGTCCCCGATTCGACCTCGACGTCGTAGCGGAAACCGCCGTCGAGGGTGAACCAGTCCTGAAGCTTGACGGCCCGCTCGTAGTCGTTGTGCGCGCCGCTGGTGACCGCCAGCGCCGTCGACCTCACATCGGCCGGCAGCGAGCTGGGGACCCGGGTGTACTCCGACAGGAGCTTGGCCGGCGCCGGCGAGGCCGCGGCCAGCTGCCCGGCCGTCGGCTGCACGTCCAGGCTCGTCACCGTGTACCGCGCGCCCCGGGTGGTCTGCCGGTCGTCGCCCACGAGCATCCGCCCGGCCGGCTCGTACCGCCAGCGGCCGTCGATGTCGACCCTGGCCGCCGGGTAGGGCATCGGCAGCCACTTCTGCTCGTACGTCGTGGAGGCCACGAAGTTGCCCGTCACCTCGGTCGAACGGACCTCCTCGCCGAGCCCGTCCGGGCGCGGCAGCCGGTCCGGCACGTCCTGGATCGGGCGGACCGAGGACTTCCAGGAGGTGCCGTCGAACTGGTCGAGCGCCACCAGGCGCAGATACATGCCGTTGACGTCGGGCGCGTTGGTCCGGTAGCGGAGCACCTCGCGGTCCTCGGGCTGGCGGAGGTTGTCCTGGAGCGAGACCAGCGGGTTGACCGCCGAGATCGTGCCGCCCTTGCCGCCCGTGCCCGAGCCATCGCCCGGACCGTCGAACAGTCCGCCGCTGAGCGCGGGCAGCGCCGCCGGCACCACCAGCGCGATGCCCATGGCGAGCACGCCGATCCGCCTGCCGGTCCGCACCGGGGCGAGGACCTGCCCGCGGTCGGCGCCGCCGGCGCCCCGGCCTCCCGTGCGCGGCACGCCGCCGAACACCCGCCCCCACTGCGAGAGCCGGTCACGGCCCTCCGCAAGAAGGAGCACCAGATAGCCGGAGGCCGCCAGCAGGAACCACAGCCGGCTCGCGCCGCCGTCGGAGAGCCCCGCGGCCACCGAGTACAGCGCGAGGAGCGGCAGACCGGAGGCGGCGGCGCTGCGGAAGGTCACCGCGAGCGCGTCCACCAGCAGACCGATCACCAGCACGCCACCGACCACCATCAGCCGGATGCCCTCGGTGTCCGGCGCCGGGATGGCGTACCGACCGATGTCGGCGGCCCCCGCCTCGAACAGCGCGGCGAAGTGCGCGAAGGCCTGCGGCCCGGGCAGGAAGCCGAGCAGCGCGTGCCCGGAGGCGAAGACCAGGGTCACCGCCAGGAGGGTCACGACGGCCTGGGCCGTGACCGTCAGGGGCCGGGCCAGCGGTACCCGCCGGGTGAACACACCGACCCCGCTCTGCACCGCGAGCAGGATCGCCGCCGTGAAGATCCATGTCGCCGGCCGCACCAGCGGAAGCAGTGCGCCCGCCGCCATCAGCGTGGCGGCGTACGAGCCGAGCGTCAGCCGCCCGCGACCGCTCATGACCGTCCTCCCAAGGTGTCACCCGCGGGGCTGTCCACCGGCAGCCCGCCGGCCTGCCGCCACAGGTCGGCGAGCCGGGCCCCCGGGGGCACGGCCAGCGCCGTCCAGCCGGCCTCACGCAACTGCCGCAGCCGCTCGTCGGTCTTGCCGCTCACCGCGCCGCCGGTCAGCCAGCTGTCGCTGTCCAGGACGAACGCGACGGCCGCGCCGCTGCGCTGCCGCATGCGGGCGGCCAGGGCGGCCTGTTCCTCGTCGATGTCGCCGAGGAACGCGATCAGCAGGCCTTCGTTGCCGCCGCGCAGCACGTCGTACGCGCGCGAGAGACCTGCCCCCTCGGAGTGGTCGACGACGGCGAGGGTGTCCATCATCAGACCGGCCGCCGCGGCCGAGTCCTGCGACGAACCGGCGAAGCCCTCGGTGCCCTCGCCCGGCACCGCGCTGCCGGTGTCGGTGAGCAGCCGCACCGCGTAGCCCCGTTCCAGCATGTGCCCCAGGGCCGAGGCGGCGCCCGAGACGGCCCACTCGAAGGCCGAGTCGGGGCCGGCGCCCTGGAAGGCGATCCCGCGGGTGTCGAGCAGCACCGTGCAGCGGGCCCGCTGCGGCTGCTCCTCCCGGCGGACCATCAGCTCGCCGTAGCGTGCGGTGGAGCGCCAGTGGACCCGGCGCAGGTCGTCGCCGTGGCGGTACGTGCGGGGGATGATGTCGTCGTCCCCGGCCAGCGCCAGCGAGCGCTGCCGCCCGTCGCCGTACCCGGCCGCCTCGCCGGCCAGTTTCACCGGCGGCAGCGGTTCGGTCCTGGGGACGACGGTGAGGGTGTCGTACGCGCTGAAGGAGCGGGTCAGCTCGCACATGCCGAAGGGGTCGCTCAGCCGGAGCTGGAGCGGCCCGAGCGGGAACCGGCCGCGCAGGTCCGAGCGGACCCGGTACGACACCTCGCGCCGTCCGCCCGCCTCGACCCGGTCCAGGACGAACCGGGGCCGCGGCCCCAGCACGTACGGAACGTGGTCCTGGAGCATCAGCAGGCCGGTGGGCAGCCGCGAGACGTTCTCCATGCGCAGATGGACGCGGGCCTCGGAACCGACGGTCACCCGGTGCGGGGCGAGCCGCCGGCTGCCGGCGACCTGGTAGCGGGTGCGGTACAGGGCGGCGGCGCAGACCAGCGGCAGCACGGCGAGCAGCAGCCCGACGCGCAGCAGATCGCCCTGTCCGAGGACGTAGGCGCAGACGGCGGCGGCGACACCGGCGGCGAGGAAGGAGCGGCCGCGGGTGGTGAGCCCGCTCAGGGCGGCCCGTGGACCGCCCCGCTCGTCGCTCGGCCGGCCGCTCCGGTCGCCACCCCGCTGCCCCTCCGGTGCGGCAGCGGTCGTCATCACAGCTGCCGGATGCCGGGCTGCTGCTGGCCGTAGAGCGGGCCGGCCGGCGGGGCTACGGCCGGCGGTGCGACGGGCGGGGCCGTGGCGGGCACGGGCGTGCGCTGGAGGATGTCCAGGACGACCTGCTCGGGCGTCCGCCGGTTGAGCTGGGCCTGCGCGGTGGGCATGAGCCGGTGGGCGAGGACGGGCACGGCCAGCGCCTGGAGGTCGTCGGGCAGGACGTACTCCCGGCCGCTGAGCGCGGCGGACGCCTTGGCGGCGCGGAGCAGGTGGAGGGTCGCGCGCGGGGACGCGCCGAGCCTCAGATCCGGATGGGTACGGGTCGCGGCGACGATGTCCACGGCGTACCGGCGGACGGCGTCGGCGACGTGGACCGAGCGCACCGCGTCGATCAGCTTCACGATGTCGTGGGCGTGCGCGACGGGCTGGAGGTCGTCCAGCGGGGAGACCGAGCCGTGCACGTCCAGCATCTGGAGCTCGGCCTCGGGGCTGGGATAGCCGATCGAGACGCGGGCCATGAAGCGGTCGCGCTGGGCCTCGGGGAGGGGGTAGGTGCCCTCCATCTCCACCGGGTTCTGGGTGGCGACCACCATGAACGGGCTCGGCAGCTCGTAGGTGTGCCCGTCGACCGTGACCTGCCGCTCCTCCATGGACTCCAGGAGGGCGGACTGGGTCTTCGGCGAGGCCCGGTTGATCTCGTCGCCGATCACTATCTGGGCGAAGATCGCGCCCGGCTTGAACTCGAAGTCACGCCGCTGCTGGTCGAAGATCGACACACCCGTGATGTCCGACGGCAGCAGGTCGGGCGTGAACTGGATACGGCGCACCGAACAGTCGATGGACCGTGCCAGCGTCTTGGCCAGCATCGTCTTGCCGACGCCGGGCACATCCTCGATCAGAAGATGTCCCTCGGCGAGCAGCACGGTCAGCGAAAGCCGTACGACCTCAGGCTTGCCCTCGATCACACCCTCCACCGACCGGCGGACACGCTCCGCTGTGGTGGTCAGATCTGCGAGGCTCGCTCGATCGTCATAGGTCGTCACCCGGCCCTCCTCGGCCCGCTCCAGGGCCGATGCGCGGCCCACCCCGAAACACGTACACCCGTCCCGGAGGGTTTCCGAAAGGTGTCACGCGAGCATTGTTGTTGCCTGTGGCGCCCGGTGTCACTTGCCTGTGGACAAGTGCGGGCGTTATGCCGGGGTTTGCCGGATTAAGCGGGGTCGATCTCGCGAAGAAGACCGGTCGTGACGTCGAAGACGAAGCCCCGGACGTCGTCGGTGTGCAGCAGGAACGGCGAGGTCCGCACCCGCTGCATCGACTGCCGGACGTCCTGCTCGACGTCACGGAACGCCTCGACCGCCCAGGCCGGCCGCTGCCCGACCTCCATCTCCAGGTCGTGCCGGAAGTCCTCCGTCAGCGACTCCAGACCGCAGCCCGTGTGGTGGATCAGGACCACGCTGCGCGTGCCGAGCGCGCGCTGGCTGATCGTGAGGGAGCGGATCACGTCGTCGGTGACCACGCCGCCGGCGTTGCGGATGGTGTGGCAGTCGCCCAGCTGGAGGCCCAGCGCGGCGTGCAGGTCGAGGCGGGCGTCCATACAGGCCACGACGGCCACGTTCAGGACGGGCCGCGCGTCCATGCCCGGGTCGGTGAACTCGGCGGCGTATCGCTCGTTGGCCTCGACGAGACGGTCCGTGACCGTGCCGGCGTTGCGAATCGCGTCGGCAGAGGTGTGCGCAGAGGTCGACATGGCATCGACGGTAACGGTCACAGGGGGTCCCGGCCCGCTGTGAGTCGGGACAAAGAACGTCAATGAACCTTGTTGTGAGGTAACCCACAGGAGTGAGAACACCAGGCCCGTACGGGTGAACCCTCCAGACCACCCCGCTCCGTCCGGTCCCGCGCGCGACGCGCCAGCCGGTTGATTGACCGGCGGGGCCCGTGGACTAAAGTGGCGCGAAGTTCACGGAGACATTGAGCGATATCAGCAGTTTCTCCCCCGCGTGTGCGGCGGTAGGGCCCGGTGACCCGGTGACACGTCCCGGCCGCGCCGGATCTGAGAGGGCGCATTGAGCAACGACCGACACGTCCCGGTGATGCTCCAGCGGTGCCTGGACATGTTGGCCCCGGCCCTGGAACGCCCCGGTGCGGTGGTCGTCGACTGCACCCTCGGCCTGGGCGGCCACAGCGAAGCCCTGCTCCAGCGCTTCCCCGAGGCGCGGCTCGTCGCCCTCGACCGGGACAAGGAGGCGCTGCGGCTCTCCGGCGAGCGCCTCGCCCCGTACGGGGAGCGCGCCACCCTCGTGCACGCCGTGTACGACGAGCTGCCCGAGGTCCTCGACCGGCTCGGCATCCCCAAGGCGGACGGCATCCTCTTCGACCTGGGCGTCTCCTCCATGCAGCTCGACGAGGCCGACCGCGGCTTCGCCTACGCGCAGGACGCCCCGCTCGACATGCGGATGGACCAGACGACCGGGGTCAGCGCCGCCGAGGTCCTCAACACCTACCCGGCGGGCGAGCTGGTCCGCATCCTGCGGGCGTACGGCGAGGAGAAGCAGGCCAAGCGGATCGTCTCCGCGATCGTGCGCGAGCGCGAGAAGGAGCCGTTCACCAACAGCGCCCGGCTGGTCGAGCTGATCCGGGACGCCCTCCCGCAGGCGGCGAAGCGCACCGGCGGCAATCCGGCCAAGCGCACCTTCCAGGCCCTGCGCATCGAGGTCAACGGCGAGCTGACGGTCCTGGAGCGGGCGATCCCGGCGGCCGTGAAGACGCTCGCGGTCGGCGGCCGGATCGCGGTCCTGTCGTACCACTCGCTGGAGGACCGGCTGGTCAAGCAGGTCTTCGCGGCGGGTGCGGCGACCACGGCACCGCCCGGCCTGCCCGTCGTCCCCGAGCGCTACCAGCCCCGCCTCAAGCTCCTCACGCGCGGTGCCGAACTCCCCACCGAGGAGGAGATCGCGGAGAACCGCCGCGCGGCCCCGGCCCGGCTCAGGGGGGCGGAGCGCATCCGGGAGGACGAGCGGTGAGCCGGGCACGCCAGGCGAACGAAGGCGAGCGGACGTGACACGGACGGGGCCGCTCAAGGGGCGGGCCGCGAGGCTCGGACGCTTCATGCCGTCGGGGCCCAGCACCGCCGCCCGTACCCCCTTCGTCCTGCTCGTCGTGCTCCTGCTCGGCGGCGGCCTCATCACGCTGCTGCTTCTGAACTCCTCCCTCAACCAGGGCTCCTTCAAGCTCAGCGAGCTGAAGAAGAAGACCACCGAGCTGACCGACGAGGAGCAGGCCCTCCAGCGGGACGTGGACGACTACTCCGCGCCCGACGCGCTGGAGCGGCGGGCCCGGGAGCTCGGCATGGTCCCGGGCGGCAGCCCCGCCTTCCTGGAACCGGACGGCACGGTCCGGGGCAAGCCCTCGAAGGCGTCCGCGCCCCAGCCCGACCCGGCCCCCACCGCGTCCGTGCCGCCCCCGGAGCCTCCGGCCGTCTTCCCTCCGGAGCTCTCGGCCGACGGGGCGGGCAGCGCCGCCGCGACCGGCGTCCCGCCGCCCGGCGCGTTCGCTCCCGCCCCCACCGGCCCCGCCCCGGTGGACCCGCCCGGAAGCACCCCGGGAACGGCCCCCGACACGCCCGAGACGACCGCGCCCGCCCCGACGACCTCCGGCAGGTGACCCAAGTGCCCTCCAAGGAGCCCCCGCGCCGCCGCGTCCCCGGCCCCGCCCGGCCCGCACGCCCCCGGCCCGCCGCGGGCCGCCCGGCCGGTCCCGCCCCGCGCCGCTCTTCCCGGCCCCCCGCCCGGCCCAAGCCGCGCACCATCCGGCTCGGCAGCCCCAAACCACGGCTGCGGCTCGTCTCCCTCGGCCTGACCCTCGTCATGCTGGCGTTCGTCGTCCGGCTGCTCCAGGTGCAGGCCGTCGACGCCAGCGCGTACGCCGCCAAGGCGGAGAAGCACCGCTATCAGGAGTACACGCTCTCGGCGGACCGGGGGGAGATCACCGACCGCGCCGGGATCGCGCTGGCGGCCAGCGTCGACGCGTACGACATCACCGCCGACCCCAAGCTCTTCACGCCCGAGGAGTCCAAGGTCCGCGACGCCCCCGAGCAGGCCGCCGCGCTCCTGGCCCCGCTCCTCGGCAAGGACGCGGCCGAGATCGCCAAGAAGCTCCGCACCCCCAAGTCCCGCTACACCCTGCTCGCCCGCAAGCAGACCCCGCAGGTCTGGAAGCAGATCAAGGACCTCAAGAAGGTCTACGAGAAGAAGGCCAAGCGGACCGAGGGCGGCAACGGCGTCAATCTGCTCGGCGGCATCCTCAGCGAGCCCAGCACCAAGCGCGTCTACCCCAACGGTGAACTCGCCGCCGGGATACTGGGCTACGTGAACGCCGAGGGCCGCGGCGCCGGCGGTCTGGAGTCCATGCTCGACAAGGAGCTGGCGGGCCAGGACGGAAAGATCAGGTTCGCCCAGTCCGGCGGGCGCCGGGTGCCCACCGCGGGCTCCCAGGGCACCCCGGCCGTACCCGGCTCCGACATCGAGCTGACCATCGACCGGGACATCCAGTGGGCCGCCCAGCGCGCCATCACCGAACAGGTGGCGAAGTCCAGCGCCGACCGCGGCTACGTCATCGTGCAGAACACCCGGACCGGCGAGGTCCTCGCGATGGCCAACGCCCCCGGATTCGACCCCAACGACCTGTCCGAGGCCAACGCCGCCGCCATGGGCAACGCGGCCCTCCAGGACGCCTTCGAACCCGGCTCCACCAGCAAGGTGATGTCGATGGCCGCCGTCCTGGAGGAGGGCGTCGCCACCCCCGGCACCCATGTCACCGTCCCCAACCGGCTGCACCGCGGCGACCGGCTCTTCAAGGACGACGTCAACCACCCGACCTGGTACCTCACGCTCAACGGCGTCCTCGCCAAGTCGAGCAACATCGGGACGATCCTCGCCACCGGCCAGCTCGGCCGCACCCAGGCCGAGGCCAACCAGGTCCTCTACTCGTACCTGCGCAAGTTCGGCGTCGGCAGCCCCACCGGGCTCGGCTACCCGGGAGAGACCCCCGGCATCCTCGCCAAACCCCAGAACTGGTCGACCTCGCAGCAGTACACGATCCCGTTCGGCCAGGGCCTGTCGATCAACGCCATGCAGGCCGCCTCGGTCTACTCGACCATCGCCAACGGAGGCGTACGGATCGAGCCGACCCTGATCCGCGGCACCAAGGGGCCGGACGGGCGGTTCACCCCGGCGCCCGCGCCGAAGCAGACCCGGGTGGTCAGCGAGAAGACCGCCAGGACGCTCGCGCAGATGCTCGAATCCGTGGTCGGTGACGAGGAGGGCACCGGCACCAAGGCCCGTATCCCCGGCTACCGCGTCGCGGGCAAGACCGGAACCGCCAACCGTGTCGACCCCGAACTCGGCCGCTACAAGGGCTACACCGCCTCCTTCGCGGGCTTCGCGCCCGCCGACGACCCGCAGATCACCGTCTACTGCGCCATCCAGAACCCCACCAAGGGCGACTACTTCGGCGGGCAGATCTGCGGTCCCATCTACAAGAAGGTCATGGAGTTCGCCCTCAAGACACTCCATGTCGCTCCGACGGGCAGCCGGCCCGCGCGGATGCCGGTGACCTTCCAGGCCAGTGAGTGACACTTCGGGAGCACCAGTGACAACGATCACCCCCGATTCCGGGAACCGGAAATCGAACTCCGACGACGCCCGGGTCTCATTTAGCCCCGCACCCGGTGCGCCCGGTACGCTCACCGCCGTGCCACACGCTGATCAGTACCGAACCGCCCCGCCCCGGCCGGAGCAGGCCCGCCCGACACCCCTGGGCGACCTGGCCGCCCGGCTCGGCATCGAGACTCCCGGTACCGGAGACGTCTCGGGGATCACCCACGACTCACGGGCGGTGCGCCCCGGGGACGTGTACGCGGCCCTGCCCGGCGCCCGGCTCCACGGCGCCGACTTCGCCGGCCAGGCCGCCGGACTCGGCGCCGCCGCGATCCTCACCGACCCGTCCGGGGCCGAACGCGCCGCCGCGACCGGCCTGCCGGTCCTGGTCGTCGACGACCCGCGCGGCCGCATGGGCGAACTCGCCGCCGAGATCTACGGCCGACCCGGCGCCGACCTGCTCCAGATCGGCATCACCGGCACCTCCGGCAAGACCACCACGGCCTACCTCGTCGAGGGCGGACTGCGCGCGGCCGGACACCGGACCGGCCTCATCGGCACGGTCGAGATGCGGATCGGCGACGAGCGCATCAAGTCGGAGCGTACGACCCCGGAAGCCACCGACCTGCAGGCCCTGTTCGCCGTCATGCGCGAGCGCGGGGTCGAGTCGGTCGCCATGGAGGTCTCCTCCCACGCCCTCGTGCTCGGCCGGGTCGACGGCTGCGTCTTCGACGTCGCCGTCTTCAACAACCTCAGCCCGGAGCACATGGAGTTCCACTCCGACATGGAGGACTACTTCGGGGCCAAGGCGAGGCTGTTCACCCCGGAGCGCAGCAGGCAGGGCGTCGTGAACTACGACGATCCGTACGGCCGCAGGCTCGCCAAGGAGGCGTCCGTCCCGGTCGTCACCTTCTCCGCCGAGGGCGACCCGGACGCCGACTGGCGCGCCGAGGGCGTCGAGATCGGCTCCCACGGCTCGACGTTCACCGTCGTGGGGCCCCAGGGCGAGCGCGTGTCCGCCACCGCCCCGCTGCCCGGCCCGTTCAACGTCGCCAACACCCTCGCCGCGATCGTCACCCTCGCCGTCGCCGGGCTCGACCCGCAGACCGTCGCCGACGGCGTCGCCGCGGTCCCCGGTGTCCCCGGCCGTCTGGAGCGCGTCGACGCCGGCCAGCCGTACCTCGCGGTCGTCGACTACGCGCACAAGACGGACGCCGTCGAATCGGTCCTGCGCTCCCTGCGCAAGGTCACCGAGGGCAGCCTCCACATCGTGATCGGCTGCGGCGGCGACCGGGACACCACCAAGCGCGGCCCGATGGGCGCCGCCGCGGCGCGCCTCGCCGACACCGCCGTACTGACCTCCGACAACCCCCGCTCCGAGGACCCCCTCGCCATCCTCGCCGCGATGCTGGCGGGCGCCGCGGAGGTGCCGGCGCACGAACGCGGCGAGGTCGCCGTCTTCGAGGACCGGGCCGCCGCCATCGCCGCGGCCGTCGCCCGCGCCCGGCCCGGCGACACCGTCCTGATCGCGGGCAAGGGCCACGAGCAGGGCCAGGACATCGCAGGAGTGGTCCGCCCGTTCGACGACCGCCAGGTCCTGCGCGAAGCGATTGAACGCAGCCTCAAGAACAGTCAGGGATAAGTTGTGATCGCCCTCTCCCTCGCCGAGATCGCAGACATCGTCGGCGGGCAGTCGTACGACATACCGGATCCGGCCGTGCTGGTCACCGGTCCCGTCGTCATCGACTCCCGCGAGGTGAAGACCGGCAGTCTCTTCGCCGCCTTCGCGGGCGAGCGCGTCGACGGCCACGACTACGCCGAGCGCGCCGTCGAGGCGGGCGCGGCAGCCGTGTTGGCCACCCGCCCCGTCGGCGTCCCGGCCATCGTGGTGGACGACGTCCAGACGGCGCTCGGCGCCCTCGCCCGTACCGTCGTCGAACGCCTCGGCACCGACGTCGTCGCGCTCACCGGCTCCGCGGGCAAGACCTCCACCAAGGACCTGATCGCCCAGGTCCTGGAGCGCCACGGCCCCACCGTGTGGACGCCCGGCTCGCTCAACAACGAGATCGGGCTGCCGCTGACCGCGTTGCGGGCGGTCGACGAGACCCAGCACCTGGTCCTCGAAATGGGCGCCCGCGGGATCGGCCACATCCGCTACCTCACCGAACTGACCCCGCCGCGCATCGGAGTCGTCCTCAACGTGGGCAGCGCCCACATCGGCGAGTTCGGCGGACGGGAGCAGATCGCCCAGGCCAAGGGCGAGCTCGTCGAGGCGCTTCCCCCCGCCGAGAAGGGGGGCGTGGCGGTCCTCAACGCCGACGACCCGCTCGTGCGGGCCATGGCCTCGCGCACCCGCGCGCGCGTGACGCTCTTCGGAGAGGCACGCGAATCCGACGTACGTGCCGAGAACGTCCGGCTCACAGAGGCCGGACGACCCTCTTTCAGTCTTCACACACCCACCGGGTGCAGTGACGTGACCTTGCGCCTGTACGGTGAGCACCACGTGTCGAACGCGCTCGCCGCGGCCGCCGTCGCCCATGAGCTGGGCATGCCCGTGGAGGAGATCGCCACCGCGCTCTCCGAGGCGGGCACCCTGTCGCGCTGGCGCATGGAGGTCACCGAGCGTCCGGACGGCGTGACGATCGTCAACGACGCCTACAACGCGAACCCCGAGTCCATGCGAGCCGCTCTGCGCGCGCTCGCGGCCATGGGCAGGGCCGCACAGGTCCAGGGGGGCCGCACGTGGGCGGTGCTCGGCAAGATGGCCGAGCTCGGTGACGCATCGCTCGCCGAGCACGACGCGGTCGGGCGGCTCGCCGTCCGGCTCAACGTCAGCAAGCTCGTCGCGGTCGGGGACAGGGAAGCGTCCTGGCTGCAACTGGGCGCATATAACGAGGGTTCGTGGGGTGAGGAGTCGGTGCACGTGTCCGACGCGCAGGCGGCGATCGACCTGTTGCGCAGTGAGCTGCGCCCGGGTGACGTCGTGCTGGTGAAGGCTTCGAGGTCGGTCGGTCTCGAACAGGTCGCCCTGGCACTGCTCGACTCCGAGGGCGAGGTTTCCGGCCGATGAGGCAGATCCTCTTCGCGGGGGCCATCGGGCTCTTCCTGACCCTGATCGGCACCCCGCTGCTCATCAAGCTGCTCGCCCGCAAGGGGTACGGCCAGTTCATCCGCGACGACGGCCCCCGCGGCCACGCGGGCAAGAAGGGCACGCCCACCATGGGCGGCATCTCCTTCATCCTGGCCACCCTCATCGCGTACGCGCTCGCCAAGGTCATCACCGGTGAGGACCCGACGTACTCGGGTGTCCTGGTGCTCTTCCTGATGGCCGGCATGGGTCTGGTCGGCTTCCTCGACGACTACATCAAGATCGTCAAGCAGCGTTCGCTGGGTCTGCGGGCCAAGGCGAAGATGGCCGGCCAGCTGATCGTCGGCATCGCCTTCGCGGTGCTCTCGCTGCAGTTCGCCGACCTGCGCGGGCTGACCCCTGCCTCCACGAAGCTCTCCTTCATCGCCGACTTCGGCTGGTCCATCGGCCCGGTGCTGTTCGTGGTGTGGGCGCTCTTCATGATCCTGGCCATGTCCAACGGCGTGAACCTGACGGACGGTCTGGACGGCCTGGCCACGGGCGCGTCGGTGATGGTCTTCGGCGCGTACACCTTCATCGGCCTGTGGCAGTTCCAGGAGTCCTGCGCCAACGCGATGGACCTGACGAACCCCAACGCATGCTTCGAGGTGCGCGATCCGCTCGACCTCGCGGTCGTCGCCTCCGCGCTGATGGGCGCCTGCTTCGGCTTCCTGTGGTGGAACACCTCGCCCGCCAAGATCTTCATGGGTGACACCGGTTCGCTGGCCCTCGGCGGCGCGCTCGCCGGTCTCGCCATCTGCTCCCGCACGGAGCTGCTCCTCGCCCTGCTCGGCGGCCTGTTCGTCCTGATCACGATGTCCGTGGTCATCCAGGTCGGTTCGTTCAAGATGACCGGCAAGCGGGTCTTCCGGATGGCACCGCTCCAGCACCACTTCGAGCTCAAGGGGTGGTCCGAAGTCCTTGTGGTGGTCCGCTTCTGGATCATCCAGGGCATGTGCGTGATCGTCGGCCTCGGCCTCTTCTACGCGGGATGGGCATCAGAGAAGTGAGCACGGATCAGCAGGCTGCCGACTGGCAGGGCAAGCACGTCACCGTCGCGGGTCTGGGCGTCAGCGGGATTCCCGCCGCCCGGGTCCTGCGGGGCCTCGGCGCGGTCGTGACCGTCGTCAACGACGGCGACGACGAGCGCTCCCGGGCGCAGGCCGCCGAACTGGAGGCCGAGGGGATCACCGTCCGCCTCGGCGACGGCGCGACCCTGCCCGAAGGCACCGAGCTGATCGTCACCACCCCCGGCTGGCGGCCCGACAAGCCCCTCTTCGCGGCCGCCGCCGAGGCGGGCGTGGAGGTCTGGGGCGACGTCGAGCTGGCCTGGCGGCTCCGCGGCCCGCAGGCGGCCCCCTGGCTCGCGGTCACCGGCACCAACGGCAAGACCACGACCGTACGGATGCTCGCCTCGATCCTGGAGGCGGCCGGTCTGCGGACCGCCGCCGTCGGCAACATCGGCGTCTCGCTCCTCGACGCCGTCCTCGGCGAGGAGGAGTACGACGTGCTGGCCGTCGAACTCTCCAGCTACCAGCTGCACTGGGCGCCCTCGCTGCGCGCCCACTCGGCGGCGGTGCTCAACCTGGCGCCCGACCACCTCGACTGGCACGGCTCCATGGAGGCGTACGCCGCCGACAAGGGCCGGATCTACGAGGGCAACACCGTCGCCTGCGTCTACAACGCCGATGCCACCGACAAACCGTCCACCGAGGACCTGGTGCGCGAGGCCGACGTCGAGGAGGGCTGCCGGGCGATCGGCTTCACCCTCTCCACCCCCGGCCCCTCCCAGCTCGGTGTCGTCGACGGCATCCTGGTCGACCGCGCCTTCGTCGAGAACCGGCAGAAGCAGGCCCAGGAGCTGGCGGAGGTCTCCGACGTCCAGCCGCCGGCGCCCCACAACGTCGCCAACGCGCTCGCCGCGGCAGCCCTGGCCCGCGCCTTCGGCGTCGAGCCCAAGGCCGTACGGGACGGACTGCGGGCCTTCCGGCCCGACCCGCACCGCATCGAACTGGTCGAGGACGTCGACGGCGTCGTGTACGTCGACGACTCCAAGGCCACCAACACCCACGCGGCGGAAGCCTCCTTGGCCGCCTACGACCCGATCGTCTGGATCGCCGGCGGACTCGCCAAGGGCGCGACCTTCGACGAACTGGTCCAGAAGTCGGCCGAGCGCCTGCGCGGGGTCGTGCTCATCGGCGCCGACCGCGCACTGATCCGCGAAGCCCTGGCGCGACACGCCCCCGAGGTCCCGGTGGTGGAGCTCGACCGGACCGACACTGGGGCGATGTCCGCGGCGGTCCAGGAGGCGGCTCGGCTCGCCCGGCCGGGTGACACGGTTCTGCTGGCCCCGGCCTGCGCCTCGATGGACATGTTCGCCAATTACAACAAGCGGGGCGAGGCGTTCGCGGACGCGGTCCGCGCCCTCGCCGCCACCGGGCGCGCCTGACCTGACCAGCCAACAGGTCCGGCCCCGCCGGGCACGACTGGAGGGCACAGCGACCATGCCGAGCCGAACCGCCGGGCCGCGCCGGCCGTCCGCCGTACGCGGCGGAGGCCGCACGCCCGCGCCGCCCCGGAAACCCGGCGGCGGCGGGGTACGGCAGCTCTACGAGCGGGCGCGCCGCGCCTGGGACCGGCCGCTGACCGCGTACTACGTGATCCTCGGCGCCGGGCTGCTCATCACCACGCTCGGCCTGGTGATGGTCTACTCCGCGTCGATGATCACCGCCCTGCGCTACGAACTGGCTCCCTCGTACTTCTTCGGCAAGCAGTTCCTCGCCGCGCTCATCGGCGCGGGGCTGCTGTTCCTGGCCTCCCGGATGCCGGTCAAGCTGCACCGCGCGCTCGCCTACCCGCTGATCGTCGGCACCGTCTTCCTGATGGTGCTCGTCCAGATCCCCGGGATAGGGCACGCGGTCAACGGCAACCAGAACTGGATCTATCTGGGCGGACCGTTTCAGCTCCAGCCCAGCGAGTTCGGCAAGCTGGCGCTGATCCTCTGGGGGGCGGATCTCCTCGCCCGCAAGCAGGACATGCGGTTGCTGGCCCAGTGGAAGCACATGCTCGTGCCGCTGGTCCCCGGCGCCTTCCTGCTGCTCGGACTGATCATGCTCGGCGGTGACATGGGCACCGCGATCATTCTCACGGCGATCCTCTTCGGGCTGCTGTGGACGGCCGGCGCACCCACCCGGCTCTTCGCCGGCGTCCTCGCCGTCGCGGCCACCATAGGGATCGTGCTCATCAAGACGAGCCCCAACCGGATGCGGCGGTTCGCCTGCATCGGGGCGAGCGAGCCCGGCGGGGAGGGGGACCCCTGCTGGCAGGCCGCGCACGGCATCTATGCTCTGGCGTCGGGCGGATGGTTCGGTTCCGGGCTGGGCGCCAGTGTGGAAAAATGGGGTCAACTACCCGAAGCGCACACCGACTTCATCTTCGCCGTCACCGGTGAGGAACTGGGTCTGGCGGGGACGCTGTCGGTACTCGCCCTGTTCGCGGCTCTAGGCTATGCGGGTATCCGCGTGGCCGGACGCACGGAGGACCCCTTCGTGAGGTACGCCGCGGGAGGCGTGACCACCTGGATCACGGCGCAGGCCGTGATCAACATCGGTGCGGTGCTCGGCTTGCTGCCGATCGCCGGAGTCCCGCTCCCGCTGTTCTCCTACGGAGGGTCGGCCCTGCTGCCGACCATGTTCGCCGTCGGGCTGCTGATCGCCTTCGCGCGACAGGAACCCGCGGCGAAAGCGGCCCTGGCCATGCGGCGCCCCGGCTGGGGCAAGCGGGCCGGGGTGAGATGGAAGTCGATGCGACGGCGCGTCAAGAAGCGTCCGTCCGGAGAGCGGTGAATTTCGGTGCATGTCGTACTCGCCGGTGGGGGGACCGCCGGCCACATCGAGCCAGCGCTCGCCCTCGCGGACGCCCTGCGGAGGCAGGACCCGAGCGTGGGAATCACGGCGCTCGGCACGGAGAAGGGTCTGGAGACCCGGCTCGTGCCCGAGCGGGGCTATGAGTTGGCGCTCATCCCCGCCGTGCCGCTGCCCCGCAAGCCCACCCCGGAGCTGATCACCGTCCCCGGACGGCTGCGCGGCACGATCAAGGCGGCCGAGCAGATCCTGGAGCGGACCAAGGCGGACTGCGTGGTCGGCTTCGGCGGCTATGTGGCGCTGCCGGGCTATCTGGCCGCCAAGCGGCTCGGGGTGCCGATCGTCGTCCACGAGGCCAACGCCCGGCCCGGCCTCGCCAACAAGATCGGTTCGCGGTACGCGGCCGGGGTCGCCGTCGCCACCCCGGACTCCAAGCTGCGTAACGCCCGCTACATCGGGATCCCGCTGCGGCACACGATCGCCACGCTCGACCGGGCCCGGGTCCGGCCGGAGGCGCGCGCCGCGTTCGGTCTCGACCCCAACCTGCCGACACTGCTGGTCTCCGGCGGCTCGCAGGGCGCACGCCGGCTCAACGAGGTCGTCCAGCAGATCGCCCCGGTGCTCCAGCGCTCGGGCATCCAGATCCTGCACGCGGTCGGCCCCAAGAACGAACTGCCGCGCGTCGACAACATGCCGGGAATGCCGCCGTACGTGCCGGTACCGTACGTGGACCGGATGGATCTCGCGTACGCCGCGGCCGACATGATGCTCTGCCGCGCGGGCGCGATGACCGTCGCGGAGCTCTCCGCCGTCGGGCTGCCCGCCGCCTATGTCCCGCTGCCCATCGGCAACGGCGAACAGCGGCTCAACGCCCAGCCGGTGGTCAAGGCCGGCGGTGGACTCCTCGTCGACGACGCGGAGCTGTCGCCGCAGTGGGTGCAGGCGAACGTCCTGCCCGTACTGGCCGATCCGCACCGGCTGTACGAGATGTCCCGGGCCGCCGCCGAGTTCGGCCGCCGGGACGCCGACGACCTGCTCGTCGGCATGGTCTACGAGGCGATCGCCGCCCGCGGAAAGGCGTAGCGCGCGCGGCGACCGCCGGGGCGAGCGGCCGAGCACGGTCGACCGTCGGCAGACGCACAAGGCGCCCCGGAGGCGAGCCGAGCCCCGAAAGAGACGGAAGGCAGGAGAACGCGAGGTGGCAGCCGGACCGACGACCGCCGAGAAGAGCGGTACGAGCGAACCGAAGGGGTCGTCGGAGCGGCCGTCCGGTCCGGGTGCCCGGGAGCGCCGGTTCCTGGCAGCCGGCCCGCGTGGGCTGATGATCACACTGGCGCTGATCGCGCTTGTGGCGGGCGGAATCTGGGTGCTCTACGGATCGAGCTGGCTGCGGGTGGAGCGGGTATCGACCTCCGGTACCGAGGTTCTGACGCCGCGTGAGGTGGAGTCGGTCGCCGCCGTACCCATCGGAGCTCCGCTGGTCTCCGTGGACACGGGGGCGATCGAGGCACGCCTTCGGGAGAAATTGCCCCGTATCGACACGGTGGAGGTCGTGCGCTCCTGGCCGCAGGAAATCGGTCTGAAAGTGACGGAACGGAAGCCGGTTCTGCTGGTGGAAAAGGGCGGAAAGTTCACCGAAGTGGACTCCTCCGGAACCCGTTTCGCCACCGTCGACAAGGCGCCCGCCGGCGTACCCGAAGTCGTTCTGGACATCACCTCGTCGCCGAGTCTGCGACGCTTCGACCGGGACCGTCTGCTCCTCGAAGCCGTAGGCGCGACGGGCGAACTCCCCGGAAAAGTCCGCGCGGACACGCGTGTCGTCCGGGTCGCCTCGTACGACTCCATCACCCTGGAGCTCAGCGGCGGCCGCACGGTCTTCTGGGGCAGTGCCGAGGACGGCGCGGTCAAGGCCCGCGTACTCACCGCCCTGATGAAAGCAACACCCAAAGCGGGGCACTTCGATGTGAGTGCCCCCACCGCCCCCGCTTCGTCAGGGAGTTGACGCCCATCACCGCTGGCCAGCACCCTGGTTGGCCAGCGCTACGGGTGATCACATAGGGTGAAAAGAAAAACGGGAGGTTCGGCGTGTTCGTTGAACGTGCGCCACTTGTCGACTTAGTGTCCTGTTCGGAAGAGTCCAGCGAACAGAGACACTGGTAACCCTAAACTTCAACGTTAGGGTTTGGGTCGGCGTTTCGGACCGTCCCATCGGCATCCGTCGTCGCAGCGCGACTACCACCGCGAAGCGGCGACACGTAACTCGAGGCGAGAGGCCTTCGACGTGGCAGCACCGCAGAACTACCTCGCAGTCATCAAGGTCATCGGTGTCGGCGGCGGTGGTGTCAATGCCATCAACCGAATGATCGAGGTCGGTCTCAAGGGCGTCGAGTTCATCGCGATCAACACGGACGCACAAGCCCTGTTGATGAGCGACGCCGACGTCAAACTCGACGTCGGTCGTGAACTCACCCGCGGCCTCGGGGCCGGGGCCAACCCGGCAGTCGGTCGCAAGGCGGCAGAGGACCACCGTGAGGAGATCGAGGAGGTCCTCAAGGGGGCCGACATGGTCTTCGTCACCGCCGGCGAAGGTGGCGGCACCGGCACCGGCGGCGCACCCGTCGTCGCCAACATCGCGCGCTCGCTCGGCGCCCTGACGATCGGTGTGGTCACCCGGCCGTTCACCTTCGAGGGTCGCCGCCGGGCCAACCAGGCGGAGGACGGCATCGCCGAACTCCGGGAAGAGGTCGACACCCTCATCGTCATCCCGAACGACCGGCTGCTCTCGATCTCGGACCGCCAGGTCTCCGTGCTCGACGCCTTCAAGTCGGCCGACCAGGTGCTGCTGAGCGGTGTGCAGGGCATCACCGACCTCATCACCACCCCGGGTCTGATCAACCTCGACTTCGCCGACGTCAAGTCGGTCATGTCCGAGGCCGGATCGGCCCTCATGGGGATCGGTTCCGCCCGCGGCGACGACCGCGCGGTGGCCGCGGCGGAGATGGCGATCTCCTCGCCGCTCCTCGAGGCGTCCATTGACGGCGCCCGCGGCGTGCTGCTCTCCATCTCCGGCGGCTCGGACCTCGGTCTCTTCGAGATCAACGAGGCCGCGCAGCTGGTGAGCGAGGCCGCCCACCCGGAGGCCAACATCATCTTCGGTGCCGTCATCGACGACGCCCTGGGCGACGAGGTACGGGTCACCGTCATCGCGGCCGGATTCGACGGCGGCCAGCCGCCCACCCGCCGGGACAACGTCCTCAGCTCGGCCTCGGCCAAGCGCGAGGAGCCGGCCCCCGCGCCGCGCGCCACCGAGCGCCCGCTCGGCGGCCTCGGCACCGTCGCCCCCCGGGACGAGCCGGCCGCCCCGGCCGAGCCGGCCCCGTCGGCCTCCAGCGAGAGCCCGCTGCCGCCGGTCACCCCACCGGTGGTCCCGCCGGCCCGCCCGTACCCGGACACCTCGGCCGAAGAGCTGGATGTTCCGGACTTCCTGAAGTGATAGAGCGGCTCGAACCCGTGAGCGGCGCGCACTTCGCCTTCACCGACAGGTGGGGCGGGGTGAGCGCCGTTCCGTACGAGGAGCTCAACCTCGGCGGCGCGGTGGGGGACGACCCGAAGGCCGTCGCGGCCAACCGGGCCGAGGCGGCCGCGGCCCTGGGACTCGACCCCGAGCGGGTCGTCTGGATGAACCAGGTGCACGGCCGCGAGGTGGCGGTGGTCGACGGACCGTGGGGCGAGCGCCCCGCTCCGGAGGTCGACGCGATCGTCACCGCCCGCCGCGGTCTCGCCCTCGCGGTCCTCACCGCCGACTGCACGCCCGTCCTGCTCGCCGACCCGGTGGCCGGAGTGGCGGCCGCCGCCCACGCCGGGCGGCCCGGGATGGTGACGGGGGTCGTCCCGGCCGCCGTGCGGGCCATGATCGAACTCGGTGCCGAGCCGTCCCGCATCACCGCCCGCACCGGACCCGCCGTCTGTGGACGCTGTTACGAAGTGCCCGCGCGGATGCGGGCGGAGGTCGCCGCGGTCGAGCCGGCCGCCTTCGCGGAGACGAGCTGGGGAACCCCGGCCGTCGACGTCACGGCCGGGGTGCATGCCCAGCTGGAGCGGCTCGGTGTCACCGACCGGCGGGCAAGCGACGTCTGCACCCGGGAGTCGGGCGACCACTTCTCGTACCGCCGCGATCGCACCACGGGGCGACTCGCGGGATATGTCTGGTTGGACGGAAATGACGGATCGTAAGACGGAACTCGCCGAGAACCTGGCGCGGGTGGAGGAACGTATCTCCGCCGCCTGCGCCGCGGCCGGGCGCAAGCGGGAGGACGTGACCCTGATCGTGGTCACCAAGACCTACCCCGCGAGCGACGTCCGGCTGCTGCACGAGCTCGGGGTGCGCGACGTCGCCGAGAACCGGGACCAGGACGCGGCTCCGAAGGCCGCCGCCTGTGCGGATCTCGACCTTCGCTGGCATTTCGTCGGTCAGTTGCAGACCAATAAGGTCCGTTCTGTGACGAGTTATGCGGATGTCGTGCAGTCCGTCGACCGTCCGAAGCTCGTCACCGCCCTTTCGGCGGCGGCGGAGAAGGCCGGGCGCGAGCTCGGCTGTCTCATCCAGGTCGCCCTCGACGCCGAGTCGGGCGAACGGGGCGAGCGCGGCGGGGTGGCGCCGGACGGCATCGAGGAGTTGGCGGCCGCGGTGGACGCCGCTCCGGGGCTCAGGCTCGACGGCCTGATGACCGTCGCACCGCTCGCCGGTCCCTACGCGGGGCGGCAGCGTGCGGCGTTCGAGCGGTTGATGGATTTGTCGACTGCCCTGCGCGCGACCCGCCCGGCTGCGAACATGGTGTCAGCGGGGATGAGTGCGGACCTCGAAGAGGCCGTGGCGGCCGGAGCGACACATGTGCGCATCGGTACGGCGGTACTGGGTGTCCGCCCCAGGCTCGGGTAACGTCGCGAAGCAAGTCGGACCACAGCAGAAAATATGGTCATTCCCGCCGATGGCGGGCAGACCTCGTGGATCGCGGGCACTTGGTGACGAGGCCGATCCACCACAGAGCGGAGGACTCAGAGAATGGCCGGCGCGATGCGCAAGATGGCGGTCTACCTCGGCCTCGTGGAGGACGATGGGTACGACGGCCGGGGCTTCGACCCCGACGACGACTTCGAACCCGAACTGGAGCCGGAGCCCGAGCGTGACCGGCGCCACCACCAGCCCCCGCGCCAGGTGGAGCGGGAGGAGCCGGTGCGTGTGGTGCAGCAGCCCGCGCCGCGCGAGCCGGTCGCGCACTCCGTCCCACTTTCCGCCGAAAGCGGACGTCCGGCACGTATCGCTCCCGTGGCATCCATCACACCCGAACGTCCGAGCCTGGAGAAGAACGCACCGG
This sequence comes from Streptomyces sp. NPDC003027, assembly GCF_053591435.1. Classification (NCBI taxonomy): domain Bacteria; kingdom Bacillati; phylum Actinomycetota; class Actinomycetes; order Kitasatosporales; family Streptomycetaceae; genus Streptomyces; species Streptomyces sp. NPDC003027. The sequence continues at coordinate 26,872 of NZ_JBSFTU010000024.1, read as the reverse complement.
TGATCATGCCCAAGGTCGTGTCCGAGCGGGAGCCCTACCGCATCACCACGCTGCACCCGCGGACCTACAACGAGGCCCGTACCATCGGGGAACACTTCCGCGAGGGCACCCCGGTGATCATGAATCTCACGGAGATGGACGACACGGACGCGAAGCGACTTGTCGACTTTGCCGCCGGACTCGTCTTCGGGCTCCATGGCAGCATTGAGCGCGTGACGCAGAAGGTGTTCCTGTTGTCGCCTGCTAACGTCGATGTCACGGCGGAGGACAAGGCCCGCATCGCAGAGGGCGGATTCTTCAACCAGAGCTGAGAACACGACACCGGTACGGCCCGGCCGAGAGGCCGGTCAAGCGAGAGTACGAGAGCCAGGGGAGAGGGAAGCGCGGGATGGGCGTCGCACTACAGGTGGTCTACATCGCGCTGATGTGCTTCCTCATCGTGCTGATCTTCCGGTTGGTCATGGACTACGTCTTCCAGTTCGCCCGTTCATGGCAACCCGGAAAGGCGATGGTGGTCGTTCTGGAGGCCACCTACACTGTCACCGATCCACCGCTCAAGCTTCTGCGGCGGTTCATTCCGCCGCTGCGTCTCGGGGGCGTGGCACTCGACCTGTCCTTCTTCGTTCTGATGATCATCGTCTACATCCTGATCTCCATCGTGAGCAGCTTCGCGAGGTGAATGTGGACGATACGGTCTTGCCGACTGCCGACGACTACGTAGAGGTGAAGAAGAGATGCCGCTGACCCCCGAGGACGTGCGGAACAAGCAGTTCACGACCGTCCGCCTTCGAGAAGGCTATGACGAGGACGAGGTCGATGCCTTCCTCGATGAGGTCGAAGCCGAACTGACCCGCCTGCTCCGCGAGAACGAGGACCTGCGCGCCAAGCTGGCCGCCGCGACGCGTGCCGCCGCGCAGAACCAGCAGCAGGGCATGCGCAAGCCCCCGGAGCAGCAGGATCGTCCCGTCGGTCCCGGCGCACCCGTGCCCGCCGCCATATCCGGACCGCCGGTCCAGCAGCAGCCCCCGCAGATGGGCCCGCCGCAGCTGCCGTCCGGTGCCCCCCAGCTCCCCGCCGGTCCCGGTGGCCACGGCCCGGGCCCGATGCAGGGTGGCCCCATGGGCGGCCCCGGCCAGATGCAGGGCGGCCCGATGGGTCAGCCGATGGGCGGCCCCATGGGTCACCCGCAGCAGCAGCAGATGCAGCAGCCGATGCAGCAGCAGGGCCCGGGTGGGGACAGCGCCGCGCGCGTGCTCTCGCTGGCTCAGCAGACGGCCGACCAGGCGATCGCGGAGGCCCGTTCCGAGGCCAACAAGATCGTCGGCGAGGCGCGTTCACGCGCCGAGGGCCTGGAGCGCGACGCCCGCGCCAAGGCCGACGCGCTGGAGCGGGACGCGCAGGAGAAGCACCGCGTCGCGATGGGCTCGCTGGAGTCCGCGCGCGCGACGCTGGAGCGCAAGGTCGAGGACCTGCGCGGCTTCGAGCGCGAGTACCGCACGCGTCTGAAGTCCTACCTCGAGTCGCAGCTGCGCCAGCTGGAGACCCAGGCCGACGACTCGCTGGCTCCGCCGCGGACGCCGGCGACGGCCTCCCTGCCGCCGGCGCCGTCGATGGCCTCGGCGGGCGCGAGCGCCCCGTCGTACGGTGGCAACGGCACGATGGGCGGCGGCCCGTCGATGGGTGGAGCCCCGTCCTACGGCGGTCAGCAGCAGATGTCCCCGGCGATGACCCAGCCGATGGCACCGGTCCGCCCGCAGGCGCCGCAGCCGATGCAGCAGGCGCCGGCGCCGATGCGCGGCTTCCTGATCGACGAGGACGACAACTGACGGCGGCGGGCCGCGCGATGAGCGCGTAGCCGTCGGCAGGCTGAGGGCCGGGCCCCTGGGAAACCAGGGGCCCGGCCCTTTGCCGTGGGCGGGGACGGAGAAGGCCCGCCTCCCTGGGGGGCGGGCCTTCTCCGGCGTGGGGCGTTACGCCTTGCGGAGGCGGAACGTCAGGGACAGGCTCTCGTCCGTGAAGGGGGCGCCGTAGCTGGCGTCCGCTTCCGTCGAGGCGAAGTCCGTCGCCAGGACCTCGTCCGCGATCAGGGACGCGTGGTCCGTGAGCGCCGAGGCGACCTCCTCGTCCGTGGACGTCCAGCGCAGCGCGATCCGGTCCGCCACGTCCAGGCCGCTGTTCTTGCGGGCCTCCTGGATCAGGCGGATCGCGTCACGGGCCAGGCCCGCCCGCCGCAGCTCCGGGGTGATCTCCAGGTCCAGGGCGACCGTCGCGCCCGAGTCCGAGGCGACCGACCAGCCCTCCCGGGGGGTCTCCGTGATGATGACCTCCTCCGGGGAGAGCGTGATGTCCTCGCCGTTCACCGAGAGGACCGCCTCGCCGGAGCGCAGCGCCAGGGACAGCGCCGCCGCGTCCGCCGCCGCGACCGCCTTCGCCACGTCCTGGACGCCCTTGCCGAAGCGCTTCCCGAGCGCCCGGAAGTTCGCCTTCGCCGTCGTGTCGACGAGCGAGCCGCCGACCTCGCTCAGCGAGGCCAGCGAGGAGACGTTCAGCTCCTCCGTGATCTGGGCCCGCAGCTCCGGCGAGAGGGCGGAGAAGCCCGTCGCCGCGACCAGCGCCCGGGAGAGCGGCTGGCGGGTCTTCACACCCGACTCGGCGCGCGTCGCACGGCCGAGCTCGACCAGGCGGCGGACCAGCAGCATCTGCTGGGACAGCTCCGGGTCGATCGCGGAGGCGTCGACCTCCGGCCAGGTGGCGAGGTGCACCGACTCCGGCGCCTCCGGCGTGACCGGAACCACGAGGTCCTGCCAGACCCGCTCCGTGATGAAGGGGGTGAGCGGGGCCATGAGACGGGTCACCGTCTCCACGACGTCGTGGAGGGTGCGCAGGGCCGCCTTGTCACCCTGCCAGAACCGCCGCCGCGAACGGCGTACGTACCAGTTCGACAGGTCGTCGACGAAGCCCGAGACGAGCTTGCCGGCCCGCTGCGTGTCGTACGCCTCCAGCGCCTGCGTCACCTGGTCCACGAGCGCGTTGAGCTCGCTGAGCAGCCAGCGGTCCAGGACCGTGCGGTCGGCCGGCGCCGGGTCGGCCGCGGACGGCGCCCAGTTCGCCGTACGGGCGTACAGCGCCTGGAAGGCGACCGTGTTCCAGTACGTCAGCAGCGTCTTGCGCACGACCTCCTGGATCGTGCCGTGGCCGACCCGGCGGGCCGCCCACGGCGAGCCGCCGGCCGCCATGAACCAGCGCACCGCGTCCGCGCCGTGCTGGTCCATCAGCGGGATCGGCTGGAGGATGTTGCCCAGGTGCTTGGACATCTTGCGGCCGTCCTCGGCGAGGATGTGGCCGAGGCAGACCACGTTCTCGTACGAGGACTTGTCGAAGACGAGCGTGCCGACCGCCATCAGCGTGTAGAACCAGCCGCGCGTCTGGTCGATGGCCTCGGAGATGAACTGCGCCGGGTAGCGGCTCTCGAACAGTTCCTTGTTCTTGTACGGGTAGCCCCACTGCGCGAACGGCATCGAACCCGAGTCGTACCAGGCGTCGATGACCTCCGGCACGCGCGTGGCCGTCTTCGCGCAGCCCTCCGCCGTGCAGGTGAAGGTGATGTCGTCGATGTACGGGCGGTGCGGGTCGAGCTCCGACTGGTCCGTGCCGGTCAGCTCGGTCAGCTCGGCGCGCGAGCCCACGCAGGTCAGGTGGTCGTCCTCGCAGCGCCAGATCGGCAGCGGGGTGCCCCAGTAGCGGTTGCGGGAGAGCGCCCAGTCGATGTTGTTGTTCAGCCAGTCGCCGAAGCGGCCGTGCTTGACCGAGTCCGGGAACCAGTTCGTCTTCTCGTTCTCCTGGAGGAGACGGTCCTTGACGGCGGTCGTACGGATGTACCAGGACGGCTGCGCGTAGTAGAGCAGCGCCGTGTGGCAGCGCCAGCAGTGCGGGTAGCTGTGCTCGTACGGGATGTGCTTGAAGAGCAGGCCGCGCGCGCCCAGGTCGGCCGTGAGCTGCTCGTCGGCCTTCTTGAAGAAGACGCCGCCGACCAGCGGCACGTCGTCCTCGAAGGTGCCGTCGGGGCGGACCGGGTTCACGACCGGCAGGCCGTAGGAGCGGCAGACCTTGAGGTCGTCCTCACCGAACGCGGGGGACTGGTGGACCAGACCCGTACCGTCCTCGGTCGTGACGTACTCGGCGTTGACGACGTAGTGCGCCTCGTCGGGGAACTCCACCAGCTCGAAGGGGCGCTGGTACGTCCAGCGCTCCATCTCGGCGCCCGTGAAGGACTCGCCGGTGGTCACCCAGCCCTCGCCGAGCGCCTTCTCCAGGAGCGGCTGGGCGACGACCAGCTTCTCCTCGCCGTTCGACGCGACGACGTAGCTGACCTCGGGGTGGGCCGCGACGGCCGTGTTGGAGACCAGGGTCCAGGGGGTCGTCGTCCAGACGAGGAGCGCGGCCTGGCCGGCGAGCGGGCCGGAGGTCAGCGGGAAGCGGACGAAGACGGACGGGTCGACGACCGTCTCGTACCCCTGCGCCAGCTCGTGGTCCGACAGGCCGGTGCCGCAGCGCGGGCACCAGGGGGCGACGCGGTGGTCCTGGACCAGCAGGCCCTTCTTGAAGATCTCCTTCAGCGACCACCAGACGGACTCGATGTACTCGGGGTTCATCGTGACGTACGCGTCGTCGAGGTCGACCCAGTAGCCCATGCGGGTCGTCAGCTCGGCGAAGGCGTCGGTGTGCCGGAGCACGGACTCGCGGCACTTGTCGTTGAACGCGGCGATGCCGTACGCCTCGATGTCCTTCTTGCCGGAGAAGCCGAGCTCCTTCTCGACGGCGAGTTCGACCGGCAGGCCGTGGCAGTCCCAGCCGGCCTTGCGGGCCACGTGGTAGCCGCGCATGGTCCGGAAGCGGGGGAAGACGTCCTTGAAGACGCGGGCCTCGATGTGGTGGGCGCCGGGCATCCCGTTGGCGGTGGGCGGGCCTTCGTAGAACACCCACTCGGGGCGGCCCTCGGACTGCTCCAGGGTCTTGGCGAAGACCTTGCTCTCGCGCCAGAAATCGAGCACGGCATGCTCGAGCGCGGGCAGGTCGACCTGAGCGGGCACCTGGCGGTACTGCGGCGGTTTCATCGGCGAGCTTCCTCCGGCGGACTGCTTCGTTTCCGTCCGGAGGGACGAGAGCGCCGTGCTGCGCGGCTCCCGCGGTACCACCCTCCTTGGCCCCGGGCGTATGCCCGTGACCCCCTCATTGGGGTCGCGATGCCGGTTCTACTGGCCGAGGGCTGCCCCACGGCGTTCTTCCGGCGGCTCCGGGGTGATGCTTCACATCGGGCTCGCCCCCGGGCTCTCACCGTCCCCGGGTCGCTCATGGCTGCGTACGACGCTACTCGTCCCCATCCAAGCCTTTCGCTGCGCCCAGTGTACGGGCCCCGGGACGGCGCGGCAGACCGGTTTTCCGGTGACCCGAATGGCCACATGGGGTGCCGTGGAGTTCGGCCGGGGCCATCCGGGGGAGCGCGGAGGGTGATTACCGGGCGGGGAGCTGGGCACAACGGATGCAGGCTCGCCGTGCCAGGGGCATGGGCGGGTCCGAAAACGGCGGCGTGCCCCGTTGCCGCGGGCCTTGGGCCGATTTATCGTCCCAGCACGATTCGCGAGCAAGATCACAAAATGTGAAGGGGCCGCGACATGGTGGCGAAGAAGACCGCCGCGAAGAAGACCTCGGCCACCGGTCCCACCGGTGCGGGCGGGTCGGCCAAGGACGTGACCGGCAAGAAGTCGACGGTCGCGAAGAAGGCGGACGCGGCGGCCCCGGCACGCAAGAGCACGGCCCGGAGCCCGGCCAAGGCCGCCGCCTCGGACAAGGCCGCGAAGAAGGTGGCCGCGACCCCGGCGAAGAAGGCGGTGGCCAAGAAGGCGATCCCGGCGAAGAAGGCGGCGGCGAAGAAGGCGGTTCCCAAGGAGGTGGCCAAGAAGGCGGTGGCGAAGAAGGCGGTGGCGAAGAAGACCGCCGCCAGGGAGGCCCCGGCCAAGAAGGAGGCGCTCACGAAGAAGGCGGTCAGCAAGACGGCGGTCAAGAAGGCCCCGGCCGAGAAGGCGGTCGCCGAGAAGACCGCCGCCAGGAAGGCGGCTGCCAAGGAGGTGCCCGCCAAGAAGGCCGCGGTCAAGGAGGCCCCCGCCAAGAAGGCCCCCGCCACAAAAACCGCCGCCAAGAAGACCCCGGCGAAGAAGACCGCCGCCAAGAAGGCGCCGGCCGAGAAGGCGGACGCCCGGAGAGTTCGGAAAGTCACGGCGAAGAAGATCGCCGCCCAGGAAGCCCCGGCCGAGAAGACGGTCGCCGAGAAGAACCCGGCCGGTAAGGCCGGGAGCACGAAGAAGGCCGCTACCGCGGCGCAGGTGGAGCAGACAGGAGCCATGACGGTGGCAGCGAAGAAGACCGCGGGTGGCGTCACGACGGCCGAGGACGAGGCCGCGGTGCCCCAGGCCCGGGCCGGTGACCTCGCCGTGCGCCCCGGGGAGGACCCCTGGACGCCCGAGGAGGTCGAGGAGGCCCGCTCCGGGCTCGAGAGCGAGGTGCTCAGGCTCCGTACCGAGCTGCTCCACTCCGAGCAGGAGCTGACGGGTCTCATGCGGGACCCCGGGGACGGCGCCGGGCACGACGAGGCCGACACCGGCACGAAGAACATCACCCGCGAGCACGAGCTGGCGCTGGCCGCCAACGCCCGCGAGATGCTCCAGCAGACCGAGCACGCCCTGGAGCGGCTCGACGCGGGCACGTACGGCCTCTGCGAGGTCTGCGGCAAGCCCATCGGCAAGGCCCGCATGCAGGCCTTCCCACGGGCCACGCTGTGCGTCGAGGACAAGCAGAAGCAGGAGCGCCGCGGCTGACGTCCCCGTACCCCGGTGTCGTACCCTCGTGGCAGTCAGGCACCTAGGTTGAGGGACTCACGTGGCAGAGGCGGAGCGCATCATCGGTACGCCGGATCCGGCAGGGGCCGAGGAGGCCGAGGCACCGGGCGAGCGGCCCAAGGGCCGGCGCAGGATCGTCGCGCTGTTCGTCGTGGCGTTGGTCGCGTACCTCCTCGACCTCGGCAGCAAGCTGCTCGTGGTCGCCAAGCTGGAGGGCCACGAGCCGATCCGCGTCGTCGGGGACCTGCTGACGTTCCACGCGATCCGCAACCCCGGTGCCGCCTTCGGTATGGGTGAGGCCTTCACGGTCATCTTCACCTGTATCGCGGCGGCGGTGATCGTCGTGATCGTCCGGCTGGCGCGCAAGCTCTACAGCCTGCCCTGGGCGATCGCGCTCGGCCTGCTCCTGGGCGGTGCGCTCGGCAATCTCACCGACCGGATCTTCCGCTCGCCCGGCGTCTTCGAGGGCGCGGTCGTCGACTTCATCGCGCCCGCGCACTTCGCCGTCTTCAACCTCGCCGACTCCGCGATCGTGTGCGGCGGCTTCCTGATCGTGATCCTGTCGTTCCGCGGGCTGGACCCGGACGGGACCGTCCACAAGGACTGACCGCAGGACAGGGCGGTGCCGGCACAGGGCATACTCGACGGGTGAGTACAAGTCCCGAGATCCGCACGCTGCCCGTTCCCGACGGCCTGGAGGGCGAGCGCGTCGACGCCGCCATCGCCCGTATGTTCGGGTTTTCCCGTACGAAGGCGGCCGAACTGGCCGCCTCCGGGAAGGTCCAGGTCGACGGCTCCGTCGTCGGCAAGTCCGAGCGGGTCAGCGGTGGCGCGTGGCTCGAGGTCGAGATGCCCGGCGCCGCGGCGCCGGTGCGGATCGTGGCCGAGCCCGTCGAGGGCATGGAGATCGTCCACGACGACGACGACATCGTCGTGATCATGAAGCCGGTCGGTGTGGCCGCGCACCCCAGCCCCGGCTGGACCGGCACCACCGTCATCGGCGGCCTCGCCGCCGCCGGATACCGCATCTCCACCTCCGGCGCCGCCGAGCGCCAGGGGATCGTGCACCGCCTCGACGTCGGCACCTCCGGGCTGATGGTGGTCGCCAAGTCGGAGCGGGCGTACACGCTGCTCAAGGCGCAGTTCAAGGAGCGCGTCGTCGAGAAGCGCTACCACGCGCTGGTGCAGGGGCACCCGGATCCGATGAGCGGCACGATCGACGCGCCGATCGGCCGGCACCCGAACCACGACTACAAGTGGGCCGTGACCGCCGAGGGCAAGCCCTCGGTGACCCACTACGACCTCATCGAGGCCTTCCGGGCGGCCTCGCTGCTCGACATCAAGCTGGAGACCGGCCGTACGCACCAGATCCGGGTGCACATGTCGGCCCACCGCCACCCGTGCGTCGGCGACGTCACGTACGGCGCCGACCCCACCATGGCCAAGCGTCTCGGCCTCACCCGGCAGTGGCTGCACGCGGTGCGGCTCGGCTTCGAGCACCCGTCGGACGGGGAGTGGGTCGAGTTCGAGAGCACGTACCCGGCGGACCTGCGGAACGCCCTCGACAAGATCGCCGCGGAGAGCGAGTGAGCACCGGTTTCTCCGTACGGGAGGCGCTCGGGCAGGACGACCGGGACGCCTGTTTCGCCGTGCGCAGGGACGTCTTCGTCGTCGAGCAGAACGTGCCGCAGGAGATCGAGTACGACGTGTACGACGCGACGGCGGTGCACGTCCTCGCCGTCCGCGAGGACGGGCTGCCGCTGGGCACGGGCCGGCTCCTGTACGGCGCGGACGCGGCCGGCAAGACCGGCGGCGACGCGTCCGTGGGCTCCCTGGGCCGGCTCGCCGTCTCCCGGGCGGCGCGCGGCCTCGGTGTCGGCGCGGCGCTGGTCCGCGCCATCGAGGACGCCGCGCGCGAGCGCGGTCTGAAGGCCGTGGACCTCCATGCCCAGACGCAGGCGCTCGGCTTCTACGAGCGGCTCGGCTACGAGGCGTACGGACCGGAGTTCCCGGACGCGGGCATCCCGCACCGCGCGATGCGCCGAGCGCTCTAACGGTCTTTCATTCGGGTCCGGTCGGCTCGCGGCGGGCCGTGTGAGCGGCGTCGCACGTCGGTTTGTCCGGATCCGAACCGGTGCGTGGCAGGGTGGAGACCCTCGTCGTCGACGCGCCGCAAGGCGGAGGGCACACCGTGGATCAACTGGCCCTGCTGTTCCTGTTGTTGCTCGGGGCGCTCCTCACGGTGCCGCTCGGTGACCGGCTCGGGCTGCCGGCCCCGGTCCTGATGACCCTCATCGGGATCGTGCTCGCCTTCCTGCCGTTCGTGCCGAACGTCGAGATCCCGCCCGAGTACATCCTTCCGCTCGTCCTGCCGCCCCTCCTCTACGCCTCCGTACAGCGCACCTCCTGGCGGCAGTTCGCCGCCAACAGACGGCCCATCTTCCTGCTCGCCGTCGCCCTGGTCTTCGTCACCACCGCCGCCGTCGCCGCCACGGCGAACGCGCTCGTCCCCGGGCTCCCCATCGCGGCCGCCGTCGCGCTCGGCGCACTCGTCGCCCCGCCCGACCCGGTCGCCGCGACCGCCGTCGCCGGATCGCTCGGGCTGCCGCGCCGGCTCGTCTCGATCCTGGAGGGGGAGGGCCTCTTCAACGACGTCACGGCGATCGTGCTCTACCACGTGGCCATCGGGGCGGCCGTCGGCGGGACGTTCTCCTGGGCGGGCGCCGGCGGCGAGCTGGTGCTCTCCGCCCTCGTCGCCGTCGCCGTCGGCCTCGGGCTCGGCTGGCTCTCCAACAAGCTCATCGGGATCCTCGGCGAGGCCACCCTGCAGACCGGGCTCACGCTGCTCGTCCCCTTCGTCGCCTACGTCCTCGCCGAGGAGCTGCACGGCTCCGGCGTCCTGGCCGTCCTCGTCGTCGCCCTCTACCTCGCCGAACACGCCGTCGACGCCGACGACGTGATGGGCCGGCTCGCCGGGCAGACGTTCTGGCAGATCGTCGACACCCTCGTCACCGGGATCGCCTTCGGGCTGATCGGCCTCGAACTCCACCACGTCTTCGGCACGGCGGAGGACCGCGTCGGCGAGATGCTCGGCTGGGGCGCCGCCGTGGTCGGCGTCGTCGTGGGCGTACGGCTGGTGTGGCTGCTGCCCGCGACCTGGCTGGCGAAGCGGCTGCACACGCGCCGGGACTACGACGAGGAGATTCCGGTGAGCTGGCGGGAGACCGTCGTCATGTGGTGGTCCGGGATGCGGGGGGTGGCCTCGGTGGCGCTGGCGCTCGCCATCCCGCTGCGTACGGAGGACGGTGCGCCGTTCCCCGGCCGCGACCAGATCGTTTTCATCGCCTTCTGCGTGATCATCGCCACGCTCGTCTTCCAGGGCCTCACCCTGCCCTGGCTGGTCAAGCGGCTCGGCGTGCGGGCCGACGCGGACGCCGAACGGGCGCTGGAGCGCGAGCTCGCCCTCCGGGCGGCGAAGGCGGCCAAGCGCCGGCTGAAGGAGATCGAGAGCGTCGAGGAGCTGCCGGAGGAGGTCCAGGAGCGGCTGCTGCGCGGGGCGTTCGACATCGGGGCGCGGATCAGCCCGGACGTCCTGGACGAGGAACGGCGGGCGGCCTTCGCCGAGCGGGCGGACCGGGTCAAGGCGGTGCAGCGCATCCAGCGGGAGATGATGTCGGCCGCCCGGCACGAGGTCCTCGCGGCGCGCAGCGAGCCGGGTGCCGACCCGGAGGTGGTCGACCGGGTGCTGCGCCAGCTCGACGTACGCAGCATGCGGTGACCCCCACCCGGGCCCGCGGATCAGGCCCCGGCATGATCCGAACGAAAGACCCTAGCCCCGGCCGGTGCGCGGCGGTTGGTCGCCGGCGACGTCCTTCCGGTACGCGTCGGCGTTGTTGCTGTGGATCTCGGAGGGGAGCGGCGGCGGTGCGTCCGGGCCCCGTCCGGCGTCCCGCGGCGACGGTACGGCGTCCGACACGGCGATCCGCGGCAGGGCGTGCGGGTACTCCTCCGCCAGCCAGGCGATCATCTGCTCCCGTACGGTGCACCGCACGGTCCACACGTCGTCCGCGTCCTTGGCCGTCACCACGGCGCGCACCTGGATCGTGCTGGGCGTGGTGTCCGTGACGGCCAGACTCCAGTCGCGGCCGTCCCAGGAGGGGCAGTCCGCCAGGATCTCCTTGAGCTTGTCGCGCATCTCGGCGACCGGGGCCGAGTGGTCCAGGTGGAAGAAGACCGTGCCGGTCATCTGCGCGCCGCCGCGCGACCAGTTCTCGAACGGCTTGCTGGTGAAGTACGACACCGGCATCGTGATGCGGCGCTCGTCCCAGGTCCGTACGGCGAGGAAGGTCAGCGTGACCTCCTCCACCACGCCCCACTCACCGTCCACCACCACGGTGTCCCCTATGCGGACCATGTCGCCGAAGGCGATCTGGAAGCCGGCGAAGAGGTTGCCGAGGGTGGACTGGGCGGCGATGCCCGCCACGATGCCGATGATGCCGGCGGAGGCCAGCATCGAGGTGCCGATGGTGCGCAGGGCCGGGAACGTCAGCAGCATGGCCGCCACGGCGACCACGGCGACGACCGCCGTCACGATCCTCATGATCAGCGTGACCTGGGTCCGTACGCGCCGGACGCGGGCCGGGTCGCGGCTGACGGAGGCGTACCGGGCGAAGGACGACTCGACGACGGCCGCGGCGATCCTGGTGACCAGCCAGGCGCTGGAGCCGATCAGCACCAGCGACAGGCTCTGGCCGATACCGGCCTCGTGCTCCTCGACGAGCGGCCAGCGGGTCTCCCGGTAGGTGCCGCGCAGCACGGCCGTGAGCAGGACCGCCTGGAGCGGTATCCGGCAGCGGCGGAGCAGCCCCCACAGGGGGGTGTCGGGGTGCCGGGCGTCGGTTCGGCGCAGCAGCAGGTCGGCGAGCCAGCCCGCCAGCAGGGTCAGCAGGACCGATCCTCCGAGGACCAGCATGAGGCGCACGAGGTCTTCCTCTCCTCCGTGATCGGGGTGCGGGGACCCGGCTGGCAGGATGAATCGCATGGACATCATGCTTTTCCACTCGACCTACGGTCCGCGTCCCGCCGTGGAGGCCGCGGCCGAGCGGTTGAGGGCCGCCGGGCACCAGGTTCGCGTGCCCGACCTCTTCGAGGGGCAAACCGCGGAGACGGTCGAGGAGGGGATGGAGCTCCAGAAGGCGATCGGCAAGGAGGAGCTGCTGAAGCGGGCGGTCCTCGCCTCCGCGCCCTACTCCGACCGCGGGCTCCTCTACGCCGGTTTCTCGTTCGGTGCCTCGGTCGCGCAGACCCTGGCCCTGGGGGACGAGAAGGCGCGGGGGCTGCTGCTGCTCCACGGCACCTCGGACATCGCCGAGAGCGCGTCGGTCGACGACCTTCCCGTGCAGCTGCACATCGCGGACCCCGACCCCTTCGAGTCGCACGACTGGCTGACGTCCTGGTACCTGCGGATGGGGAAGGCGGGGGCCGATGTGGAGGTCTACCGCTACCCCGGCGCCGGGCACCTGTACACGGACCCGGACCTGCCCGACTACGACGAGGCGGCGGCCGAGGAGACCTGGTCCATCGCCCTCGCCTTCATCGAGAGCCTTGAGGACGGGTGAGGGACGCATCCGGGAGAGCGTCCGAAAAACACATCCGAGGACGCGTCAGGAGAATCATCCGAGAAACGCGTGAGACGGCGCGGCGGGGGCTCTCCCGCCGCGCCCTCCCTCAGGCGATCCGGTCTCAGCCGGCGCGGTACGCGGTCCAGGCGTCGGTCATCCGCGTGACCTGGCCCACGGTGAACTGGGTCATGCACGCGTCGTAGGTGTAGTCCATGAAGTTCTTGATCGGGTCCACACCGGGCTTGGACGCGCAGCTGTCACGTCCGACCGGGCACTCGTACGCGGGGCTCTTCTCGGCCGGGGTGTCGCTGACGTAGTCGCCGTTGCCGTTGCAGCCGCCCTGGAACGTGTGGTACAGCCCCAGCCAGTGGCCGACCTCGTGGGTGGCGGTGTCGCCCTCGTCGTAGTTGGTCGCCGAACCGCCCGGCAGCGAGGCGTCGAGGACGACGACACCGTCCATGGACGGGTTGGAATTGTACGAGGACGGGAAGGTCGCCCAGCCGAGCAGGCCGCCGCTGAGGTTGGCGGTGTAGAAGTTCAGCGCGCCGGCACCGCCCCGGCGGAGCGTCGACTTCATCTCCTTCTCGGCGGTGGAGCCGGAGGAGAGGTTGTACCAGGACGCGTTGTCCGTGTAGGTGGTCGCGGCGAGGGTGAACTGGAAGTTGGTGTTCACGTTGCCGGTGCCCTGGCCGCCGAAGGCCGAGTTGAGGACCGCCATCTGGTTGTTGATGTCGGTGGCGGTGAGCTTGCCCGTCGTACCGCTGTGGATGACGTGGAAGTAGACCGGGATGTTCACGACGCCGGCGGTGGCGTTCATGCCGCCGGCGCGGGACGACTCCAGTCTCTTCTTCAGGTCCGCGTCCATGGCCTTGGCCTGGGCGGCGGTGACCTCGTTGGGCTCGTGGCCGTGGGCGTCGGCGCCACGGGACTTACGGGCGCTGGAGTGGGCGTCCGTACCGTCCTCGCACTCCTCGGCGGAGAGGGCGGCGGCGGAGGTGTTCACGGCCGGGGCAGCCGAGGGGGCGGAGAGGGGGGCCAGGGCCAGGGTTCCGGCCATGACGGCGGTGCCGAGCATACGACGTGACATACGCGGCGATATACGGGCAAGAGCACGCACGGTGACTCCTCGCGGGGGGTTGTGGAGAGGGACTTCCTCGCCACCGCGGGGAGATTACGGGTCCATGTCAGACGCTGATGAGGACCGATCAAGCCCAATCATTCCTAGGGCATTTCGGGTCATCGAAAAGAAAAATTTGCGCCTGTTCCGGAGTTTGAGATGTCGACGTAACGAACAAGGGTACGGACGCGGGTGGTGTGTCCGGATTCGATCGCCCGAACGCCACCCCCCGCCGTACCGATGTGATCTCGCGTTAACAGACGGGATCATGGCCGAAAATCGACCATGCTGTCATCTCAGAGCACCGGCTGGTACACCCGCTCGACACGCTGGGTTCCGCTGAGCGTCCGATAGGAACGCGCCCAGGCGGTCGTCGCGTCCGCCCTCGCCTTGTCGGAGACCGTGTAGTAGTCCATCTGCGAGCGCTCGGGCGTCACGTCGAGCACGCCGTAGCCGTGGTGGTCCATGTCCACCCACTTCACATGGCGGTTGGCGGCCTTGACCGCCCCCGCCGCGACCACCGAGACCGTGCCGGGCGCCACCCGGAGGATGTCGTCGAGGTTGTCCGAGGTCACCGAGGTGACCACGAACTCGGTCGCCGCCGACCGCGACAGCGGATACGTCGCCGCCTTCACCGGTACGTCGTTGGCCCAGGCCATATGGATGTCACCGGTCAGGAAGACGGTGTTCCGGATGGACCGCTGGGTCAGATGCGCGAGCAGCTCCTTGCGGTCGTCGGTGTAGCCGTCCCACTGGTCGACGTTGACCGCCAGGCCCTCCTTCGGCAGCCCGAGCAACTCCGCGAGTGGCCCGAGCAGATGGGCCGGCAGCGAGCCGAAGGCGACCGGCGAGATCATCACCGACGTGCCGACCAGCTTCCAGGTGGCGTCCGAGCCGGCGAGGCCCGACTTCAGCCAGTCCAGCTGGGCGCGCCCGGTGAGCGTGCGCTCCGGGTCGTCCACCGCCCCGTTCCCCACACTCGACTGCCGGGAGCGGAAGGAGCGCAGGTCGAGCAGGTGCAGATCGGCCAGCCGGCCGAAGCGCAGCCGCCGGTAGACCGTGCCCTCCGTGGAGGCGCGGACCGGCATCCACTCGAAGTACGCCTGCTTGGCGACGGCCACCCGGGCCGCCCAGGCGCCCTCGGCGCCCTCCGTGTGGTTCTCCGCCCCGTCCGACCAGGCGTCGTTGGCGAACTCGTGGTCGTCCCAGATCGCGATCACGGGGTGGGCCGCGTGCAGCGCCTGGAGATCGGGGTCGGTCTTGTACGTCGCGTGCCGGACGCGGTAGTCGGCCAGTGAGACGATCTCGTGCTTCGGCTCGTGCGGCCGGACCGTGGCCCCCTCCGCCGGGTAGCCGCCGCTGGCGTACTCGTAGAGGTAGTCCCCGAGGTGGAGGACCGCGTCCAGGTCCGCGCGGGCGGCGAGATGGCGGTACGCGGAGAAGTAGCCGGCCTCCCAGTTGGCGCAGGAGACCACCCCGAAGCGCACACCGGCGGCGGTGGCGTCGTGGGCCGGAGTGGTGCGCGTACGGCCGACCGGGGAGACGGTCCCGCCGGCGGTGAAGCGGAACCAGTAGGTGGTCGCCGGGCGCAGGCCCCGGACGTCCGCCTTCACGGTGTGGTCGGAGAGGGCCGTGGCGGTGGTGGTGCCACGGGCCGCGATCGTGCCGAAGGCGCGGTCCTCGGCGACCTCCCACCCGACCGTGACGTCGGGTCCTTCGAGGGAGCCGGGCACGGCGTCGCGGGTGGGGGTGACGCGCGTCCAGAGCAGGACGCCGTCGGGAAGCGGGTCGCCGGAGGCGACGCCGTGGAGGAAGAGGGGTGCCTCGGAGTCCGCGGTGGCGGGGGAGGCGGCGCCCACCAGGGCCGGGGTGGCGACGGCCGTGACGGCGGCGGCTTTCACGACCGTACGGCGGGTGGGTGCTGAGGATATGAAACGACTGGTCACGGGCAGTCAGATTACTGACCGGTACGACGAACAGGCAGGCGAAATCCGGAAAGTTCGCCTGCCTGTCGGCCGGTTGTCGCTGATCGGGGGTCAGCCCCGCACCGTGATCGGCCCGCCGGCGCCCTCAGCCCTTCAGGACCCTCAGCCCTTCAGCGCCGGGGTCAGCGCCGCGTTGAACTCGTCCACCGTCAGCGGGGGGTTCTTGCTGCCCTCGGCGGTCAGCGTCTTGCCGTCCATCTTCAGCGTCGGGGTGCCCGTCACGCCGCTCGCGTCGAACGCGGCGGACATCTTCATCGCCCAGGCGTCGAAGGTGCCGTTCTCCACGTTCTTCTTGAACTGCTCGTTGCCCTTCAGGAGGGGGACCGAGTCGGCGATCTCCAGGATGTACGAGTCCTTGGCGAACTTGTCCTGCGTCTCCTCCGGGTGGAACCGGGTGGAGTAGAGAGCCGCCTTGAACTTCAGGAACGCCTCCGGGCTCACGTCGAGCGCCGCGCCGAGGGCCGACAGGGCGTTCTTGGAGCCCTCGCCCCGGGCGGCGTTGTCGATGAAGGTGGCACCGATGTACTTGATCTTGTACTTGCCGTCCGCGACGTCCTTGTCGACCGTCGGGCCGACCTGCTGCTCGAACGTGGCGCAGACCGGGCAGCGCGAGTCCTCGTAGAGCTCCAGCGTCTTCTTGGCCTCCGGCTTGCCGATGACGACGGTCGTGCCGTTCTTGCCCTCGGTGTTCTTGGGCGCCGTGATGCTCGTCGCCTTCGCCGCCGCTTCCCACTGGGAGGGCTTGTTGGCCTGGACGACGATGTAGCCGATACCGCCCGCGACGGCCAGCGTGGCGACCGCCGAGACGCCGACGATCACCTGACGGCGCATCTTGTCCTTCTTCGCCTGGCGTTCGCGCTCGATGCGCAGCCGCTCGCGGGCGGCCGCCTTGTTGGCCTGGCTGTTGCGTGCACTCATGATCGTGATCTCCGTGGAGTGAAAAGGAAGAAGTCAGGGACTGCGGTGCTCAGGCGAGGGCGAGGCCCGAGCACGGAGGTCCCCGCCGTCCGACGGAGTGCACGAGGAGCCGGGTGCCCGACCGGCGCGGCCGGTCCGACGGGCGCCCGCGGCGCACCGGAACCGGGCGCGTCACTCCGCGCAGCGCCGTCACCAGCAGCAGCGGCCGGAACGCGCAGGCCGCCACCGCGTCGGCCAGCCGGGCCAGCGCCCGCTCCCCGTGGCTCAGCCAGGCGGCGGCGAACAGCCCCACCGACACATGGGCGGCGAGCAGCAGCCACGGCAGAGCCGGGTTCGGCGTGTGCAGCACGGCGGCCAGACTCCCGCTCTCGGGCGCGGCCACGCCCGGCAGCGGGACGCCCACGGCGCCGCCGCACAGCAGGTCCACGCCGACCGCGCGCAGGGAACCCGCGACCGGGCCGCCCGCGGGGCCGTAACAGACCGTCTGCCCGGTGGTGAAGACCGTGTCGGCCGCCAGCTCCAGCGGTATCAGCAGCCCGGCGATCGGCCCGAAGCCGCGCTCGCGGCCGGCCAGCGCGTAGGCCAGGGCGAAGACGGCGGCCGCGAGCACGCCGACGGTCGGCAGTGGCAGCGGGACCCGGGACAGCAGCACGTGCGAGCCGGCGGACAGCGTCACGACCAGTGCCGTGAAGAGCGCCGCCCGCAGCCCCCTGAGCCGCGTCCCTGATATGTCCATAGCGCTGGAGAGTGTGCCATGCCTTCCTGTAAGACCCTCTTAAGGGCTCCCTGTGACGGGATCAGAGGCCCGGGATCCGGCCGTTGCGGAACAGGTCCACGAAGATCTGGTGGTCGGCACGCGCGCGTGCGCCGTAGCTGTGGGCGAAGTCCACCAGGAGGTCCGCGAAACCGTCCTCGTCGGCGGCGATCGCCGCGTCGATGGCGCGCTCGGTCGAGAACGGCACCAGCGAGTGGCCGCTGGAGTCGTCCGCCGCCGCGTGCATCGTCGCCGTCGCCCGGCCCAGGTCGGCGACGGTCGCCGCGATCTCCTCCAGGTCGTCGATGTCCGACCAGTCCAGGTCCACCGCGTACGGCGAGATCTCCGCGACGAGCTGCCCGGAGCCGTCCAGCTCCGTCCAGCCCAGCCAGGGGTCCGCGTGCGCCTGGAGCGCCCGCTGGGAGATGACCGTGCGGTGCCCCTCGTGCTGGAAGTACTGCCGTACGGCGGCGTCCGTCACATGGCGCGAGACCGCCGGCGTCTGCGCCTGCTTCATATAGATCACGACGTCGTTCTCCAGGGCGTCGCTGTTGCCCTCCAGCAGGATGTTGTACGACGGCAGGCCTGCCGAGCCGATACCGATCCCGCGCCGGCCGACGACGTCCTTGACCCGGTACGAGTCGGGCCGGGCCAGGCTGGACTCCGGAAGCGTCTCCAGATAGCCGTCGAAGGCGGCCAGCACCTTGTAGCGGGTGGCCGCGTCCAGCTCGACGGAGCCGGCGCCCGAGGTGAAGCGGCGCTCGAAGTCCCGGATCTCCGTCATCGAGGCCAGCAGCCCGAACCGGGTCTTGGCCCGGGCGTCGCGCAGGGCGGCCAGGAGCGCGCCGTCGGCCGTGTCCAGCGTGAAGGGCGGGAGATCGTCGTTCTTCACGCCCGTCGCCAGGGCGTGGACCCGCTCCCGGTAGGCGGCGGCGTAGATCCGTACCAGCTCGGTGATCTGCAGGTCACTGAGCGCCTTGGCGTAGCCGATCAGCGCCAGGGAGGCCGAGAGCCGCTTCAGGTCCCAGGTGAAGGGGCCGACGTACGCCTCGTCGAAGTCGTTGACGTTGAACACCAGCCGGCCGTTGGCGTCCATGTACGTGCCGAAGTTCTCCGCGTGCAGATCGCCGTGGATCCAGACCCGGCCGGTCCGCTCGTCCAGATACGGACCGCCGCGGCGCTCCCGCTCCAGGTCGGCGTAGAACAGGCACGCCGTGCCCCGGTAGAAGGCGAAGGCGGAGCCGGCCATCTTCCGGAACTTGACCCGGAAGGCCGCCGGGTCGGCGGCGAGGAGATCACCGAAGGCGGTGTCGAAGACGGCGAGGATCTGCTCACCGCGCTCCACGGCGGTGGGCTGGGGGACCGACATCGAGGGTGCCTCCTGGTACGGGCTCTGGCGCAAAATGGTGCATGACAAGACGGACGCGTGTTCCGCGTCTCTCAACGCGCGACGGTACCGCCGAGTGCCCACCGGCCGCCCGGCCCCCACCCCTCGTCGAGGGGTCTCGCCCCGCGGTGTTCGCCCTCGGTTGTCAGTGGAGAGTCGTAGACTTCCACGCTGTCCCCCCAGACTGTTTTGGAGGCCTTCCGCCGTGACCAAGCCGCCCTTCACGCACCTTCACGTCCACACCCAGTACTCCCTGCTGGACGGTGCCGCGCGGCTCAAGGACATGTTCGACGCGTGCAACGAGATGGGCATGTCCCACATCGCGATGTCGGACCACGGCAACCTCCACGGGGCCTACGACTTCTTCCACTCCGCGAAGAAGGCCGGGGTGACGCCGATCATCGGCATCGAGGCGTACGTCGCCCCCGAGTCCCGCCGCAACAAGCGCAAGGTCCTCTGGGGCCAGCCGCACCAGAAGCGCGACGACGTCTCCGGTTCCGGCGGCTACACCCACAAGACGATCTGGGCGGCGAACGCCACCGGACTGCACAACCTCTTCCGGCTCTCCTCCGACGCCTACGCCGAGGGCTGGCTGCAGAAGTGGCCGCGCATGGACAAGGAGACCATCGCGCAGTGGTCGGAGGGCCTGATCGCCTCCACCGGCTGCCCCTCCGGCGAGCTGCAGACTCGGCTGCGCCTCGGCCAGTTCGACGAGGCCCTGAAGGCCGCCTCCGAGTACCAGGACATCTTCGGCAAGGACCGGTACTTCCTGGAGCTGATGGACCACGGCATCGAGATCGAGCGCCGTGTCCGCGACGGTCTCCTGGAGATCGGCAAGAAGCTCGGCATCCCGCCGCTGGTCACCAACGACTCGCACTACACGTACGCGCACGAGGCCGGCGCCCATGACGCGCTGCTGTGCATCCAGACCGGCAAGAACCTCTCCGATCCGGACCGCTTCAAGTTCGACGGCACCGGCTACTACCTCAAGTCCACGGACGAGATGTACGCCATCGACTCCTCGGACGCCTGGCAGGAGGGCTGCGCCAACACGCGGCTGGTCGCCGAGCAGGTCGACACCACCGGCATGTTCGAGGCCAAGAACCTCATGCCGAAGTTCGACATCCCCGAGGGCTACACCGAGGTCACCTGGTTCCGCGAGGAGACCATGCGGGGCATGCACCGCCGCTTCCCCGGCGGCATCCCCGAGGACCGCCTCAAGCAGGCCGAGTACGAGATGGACACCATCATCTCGATGGGCTTCCCCGGCTACTTCCTCGTCGTCGCCGACTTCATCATGTGGGCGAAGAAGCAGGGCATCGCCGTCGGCCCCGGCCGAGGCTCGGCGGCCGGTTCGATCGTCGCGTACGCCCTGGGCATCACCGACCTCGACCCGATCCCGCACGGTCTGATCTTCGAGCGCTTCCTCAACCCCGAGCGCATCTCGATGCCCGATGTCGACATCGACTTCGACGAGCGCAGGCGCGTCGAGGTGATCCGGTACGTGACCGAGAAGTACGGCTCCGACAAGGTCGCCATGATCGGCACGTACGGCAAGATCAAGGCGAAGAACGCGATCAAGGACTCCGCCCGCGTCCTCGGCTACCCGTACGCGATGGGCGACCGGCTCACCAAGGCCATGCCCGCCGACGTCCTCGGCAAGGGCATCGACCTCAACGGCATCACCGACCCCTCCCACCCCCGCTACAGCGAGGCGGGCGAGATCCGGGCGATGTACGAGAACGAGCCGGACGTGAAGAAGGTCATCGACACCGCGAAGGGTGTGGAGGGCCTGGTCCGGCAGATGGGTGTGCACGCCGCCGGCGTGATCATGTCCAGCGAGCCGATCGTCGACCACGCGCCGCTCTGGGTGCGGCACACCGACGGCGTCACCATCACGCAGTGGGACTACCCGAGCTGTGAGTCGCTCGGCCTGCTGAAGATGGACTTCCTCGGCCTGCGCAACCTGACGATCATGGACGACGCCGTCAAGATGGTGAAGTCCAACAAGGGGATCGACATCGATCTCCTGTCGCTGCCGCTGGACGACCCCAAGACCTTCGAGCTGCTCCAGCGCGGTGACACGCTCGGCGTCTTCCAGTTCGACGGCGGACCCATGCGGTCGCTGCTGCGGCTGATGAAGCCCGACAACTTCGAAGACATCTCCGCCGTGTCCGCCCTGTACCGGCCGGGCCCGATGGGCATGAACTCGCACACCAACTACGCCCTGCGCAAGAACGGCCAGCAGGAGATCACCCCGATCCACCCCGAGCTGGAAGAGCCGCTCCGGGAGGTCCTCGGCGTCACCTACGGCCTGATCGTGTACCAGGAGCAGGTGCAGAAGGCCGCCCAGATCATCGCCGGGTACTCCCTCGGTGAGGCCGACATCCTCCGCCGCGTGATGGGCAAGAAGAAGCCCGAGGAGCTGGCGAAGAACTTCACCATCTTCCAGGCCGGTGCCAAGAAGAACGGCTACAGCGACGAGGCCATCCAGGCCCTCTGGGACGTGCTGGTCCCCTTCGCCGGCTACGCCTTCAACAAGGCGCACTCCGCCGCGTACGGCCTGGTCTCCTACTGGACCGCCTACCTCAAGGCCAACCACCCCGCCGAGTACATGGCGGGACTGCTGACCTCGGTCAAGGACGACAAGGACAAGTCCGCGGTCTACCTCAACGAGTGCCGCCGCATGGGCATCAAGGTGCTGCCGCCCAATGTGAACGAGTCGGAGTCGAACTTCGCCGCCCAGGGCGACGACGTGATCCTCTTCGGCCTCTCCGCCGTCCGCAACGTCGGCACCAACGTCGTCGAGTCGATCATCAGGACGCGCAAGGCGAAGGGGAAGTACAGCTCCTTCCCCGACTTCCTCGACAAGGTCGAGGCGGTCGTCTGCAACAAGCGGACCGTCGAATCGCTGATCAAGGCCGGCGCCTTCGACGAGATGGGCCACACCCGCAAGGGCCTGGTCGCCCACCACGAGCCCATGATCGACAACGTGGTGGCGGTCAAGCGCAAGGAGGCCGAGGGCCAGTTCGACCTCTTCGGCGGGATGGGCGACGAGGCCGGCGACGAGCCCGGCTTCGGCCTGGACGTCGAGTTCTCCGACGTCGAGTGGGAGAAGTCGTACCTCCTGGCCCAGGAGCGCGAGATGCTCGGCCTCTACGTCTCCGACCACCCGCTCTTCGGCCTGGAGCACGTCCTGTCCGACAAGACGGACGCCGGGATCTCCCAGCTGACCGGCGGCGAGCACGCCGACGGCGCGGTCGTCACCATCGGCGGCATCATCTCCGGCCTCCAGCGCAAGATGACCAAGCAGGGCAACGCCTGGGCCATCGCCACCGTGGAGGACCTGGCCGGCTCCATCGAGTGCATGTTCTTCCCGGCCACGTACCAGCTGGTCTCCACCCAGCTCGTCGAGGACACGGTCGTCTTCGTCAAGGGCCGCCTCGACAAGCGCGAGGACGTCCCCCGGCTGGTCGCGATGGAGCTGATGGTCCCCGACCTGTCGAACTCCGGCACCAACGCGCCCGTCGTGCTCACCATCCCGACGGTGAAGGTCACCCCGCCGATGATCAGCCGGCTCGGCGAGATCCTCGGGCACCACAAGGGCAACACCGAGGTACGGATCAAGCTCCAGGGCCCGCGGAAGACGACCGTGCTCCGGCTCGACCGGCACCGCGTCCAGCCCGACCCGGCGCTCTTCGGCGACCTGAAGGTGCTGCTCGGCCCGTCCTGCCTGGCCGGATAGCCGCGCCCGCCCGGCCGGAAAGGCCGGACGGTATGCGGAAGGGGCGCGCCCGTCGTCACGGGCGCGCCCCTTCCGCATACCTGCGGGCGGATCGGTCGTGGGGTCAGTTGTGGCCGAAGCGCTTCTGCCGGCCCTTGCGGGCCATGTCGCCCGGAGTCACCTGCGCGGCGCGCTGCTCGGTCTGCGACTCCATCGCCGACTGCTGCGCCTGCTGGGTGCCGCGCTCGGCCGGAGACTGCTTCTGCGGACGGTTCTGGTTCTTGTTCTTGGCCATGGTGATGCCTCCTCGGGGGGATCTCGGGGCCAGGGCCGCTGTCAGACTCACATACGGTATGAACCGCCGCATTTTGGATCATTACCGACCGTGAGCGTGCCCGGAAGCGCGCCCGGGGCGTGACATCCGCCACGCCGATGATCCAGTTCCGGCCGTCAACCTCCCGGCCGTCGGGCAGACTCGAAGGATTCCGAAGCAACTCCCGATCCCGAGGTTCCCGAAAGAGGGTGGAACACGTGGACCGCTGCGTCGTTCTCGTGGACGCCGGCTATCTGCTGGGCGCCGCCGCGAGCCTCCTCGCCGGGGAACCGGCCCGCTCCCGGATCACCGTCGACCACGCCGCCCTCATCCAGGGCCTGCGCGAACGCGCCGAGGCCGACACCGAGCAGCCCCTGCTGCGCATCTACTGGTTCGACGGCGCACCCGACCGCGTACCCCAGCCCGAACACCGCCGGCTGCGCGTGATGCCCCGCGTCACCGTCCGGCTGGGCGCCCTGACCCGCAGCGACGGCCGCTGGGCGCAGAAGGGCGTCGACGCCGCCATGCACGCCGAACTCACCGAACTGGCCAGAAACCGCGCCTGCTCCGACGTCGTCCTCGTGACCGGCGACGGCGACCTCCTGCCCGGCCTGATGTCCGCCAAGGAACACGGCGTCGCCGTCCACCTCTGGGCCGTCCAGGCCGCCGACGGCGACTACAACCAGTCCGAGGACCTCGTCGCCGAGGCCGACGAGCGCCGGGTCCTCGACCGCGCCTGGATCACCCGCGCCGTCCGCGCCAAGGACCTCGCCGGCCTCTGCGCGCCCGCGCCCGCCCCGCGCCCCGAGATCGCCGCGATCCTCTCCGCCCCGCTGCCCGAATCGGCGCTCGCCGCCTCCGCCGAACGGGCCGCCGAGGCCGCCGCCTCGGCCGCCGGACAGAACGGAACCCCGGCCCCCGCCCCCTCCGCGCCCTCCCCGAACGGATCGGCGCCGGCCGTCCCCGCACCCGGCGCGGGCAAGGGCGTCCCCACCCCCAAGGACCTCGCCGGACTGCGCGGCCCCGGCGCGCCGGCCGCCCCCCAGCCGGCCAACGCGACCCTGCGCTGGTCCTCCGACAAGGGCTGGATCGAACGCCCCGGCAGCTCCCTCGGCGAACCCGCGGAGACGGCCTCGCTGCCCACCCTCGCCCAGCTCACCAGCGCCGAGCAGCGCTGGGCCGACCGCGAGGAGGACATCACCACCGTCGGCGGCGACCCCTTCGAAGTGGGACAGGTGTTCGCCCGCCGCTGGATGGAACGGCTCCCGGAGCAGGGTCATGTCCAGCGGCTCTCCACGATGTACCCGCGCATCCCGCACCGCATCGACGGCGAACTCCTCCGGTACGCGGCACGGTTCGGCCTGCTGGCCCACAAGGACGACCAGATCGACGAGCACGACCGGTATGCCATCCGGGCCGGGTTCTGGCGCGAGATCGACGTCCGGGCCGCCGCGGAACACGCCCCCGCGGGGGAGTAGGCCCGGCGACCCCGTAGGCTCATCCCTCGTGAGTACGGTGTGCGTGGTGCGGGATCTGGTCAAGACGTACCCCGCCGCGCGCGGCAGGCGAGGGGCGCCCGCGACGCCCGAGGTGCGAGCCACCGACGGCATCAGCCTGGACGTCCGCGGCGGCGAGATCTTCGGCCTGCTCGGCCCCAACGGCGCCGGCAAGTCCACCCTCGTCCGCCAGCTGACCGGCCTCATGCGCCCCGACTCCGGCACCGTCGAGATGCTCGGCCACGACCTCGTACGCCACCCTGAGCGCGCCGCGCGGCTGCTCGCCTACCTCGGCCAGGAGTCCACCGCGCTCGACGAGCTGACGGTCGCGCTCGCCGCCGAGACCACCGGACGGCTGCGCGGTCTGACCGCCCGGGACGCGCGTGCCGCGCGCGACGCCGTCCTGGAGGAGCTGGGCCTGACCGAGCTCGCCGGGCGCCCCCTGAAGAAGCTCTCCGGCGGCCAGCGGCGGCTCGCCTGCGTCGCGGCCGCCCTGATCGGGCAGCGCCCGGTCCTCGTCCTCGACGAACCCACCACCGGCATGGACCCGATCGCCCGGCGGGCCGTCTGGGCCGCCGTCGACCGGCGGCGCGCCGAACACGGCACGACCGTGCTGCTCGTCACCCACAACGTGATCGAGGCCGAGACCGTACTGGACCGGGTGGCCGTCCTCGAACGCGGCCGGGTCATCGCCTGCGACACCCCCGGCGGGCTCAAGGAACGCGTCGCGGGCGAGGTCCGGGTCGACCTCGTCTGGCGCGACCGCGCCCCCCTCGACATCCCCGAGGTCGCCGCGCTGCGGACCTCCGCGCAGGAGTCCGGCCGGCGCTGGACCCTCCGGCTCGCCCCCGACGAGGCCCGGGCGGCGGTCGCCGCCGTCACCGGAGGCGCCGCGTTCGCGGCCCTGGACGACTTCACACTGGCGACGCCGAGCCTGGAGGACGTGTACCTGGCGCTGGGCGGCGAGACCGAGGGACTGGTGAAGGCGTGACACATCGCCCGAGTGACGGGAGCAGTACGCAGTGAGCATCGTGCCCGCCGAGGTCCTGTCGGCCGGTGCGCCGGTCGCCCAGGCCCCTGACGGCGACAGGGAGGACGCCGCGCCCCTCGCGCCGCGGGCCAGGCTGCTGCCCGCCCTCGCCGCCGTGTACCGCGCGCAGCTCTCGCGCGCCCGGGTCTCGCGTATCCCGCTGCTCTTCGTGGCGACGTTCCAGTCCGTCGGGATCATGGTGCTGATGCGGGGTGTCGTCGACGGCGGGGCGGAGGCGCGCGCCGTGGTCGCCGGTTCGTCCGTCCTCGTCGTCGCCTTCGTCGCGCTCAATCTGCTCGCCCAGTACTTCGGGCACCTGCGGGCCGGCGGCGGACTCGACCACTACGCGACGCTGCCGGTGCCGCCCGCGGCCGTGGTCCTGGGCGCGGCCGGCGCGTACGCCTCCTTCACCGTGCCCGGTACGGCGGTGACCGCCGTCATCGGGTCCGTGCTCTTCGGGCTTCCGCTCGCTCACCTGTGGATCCTCGCCGCCGTCGTGCCGCTGGCCGGGGCGGCGCTCGCGGGGCTCGGAGCGGCGCTCGGGCTCCTCGCGCCGCGTCAGGAACTCGCCACGCTCCTCGGTCAGCTGGGCATGTCGGCGGCGCTGCTGCTCGGCGTCCTGCCGGCGGACCGGCTGCCGGCGCCGATCGGCTGGGCACGGGACCTGCTGCCGTCGACGTACGGGGTGGAGGCGCTGGCCCGGACGTTCGATCCGCGGCCGGACTGGGCGGCGGTCGGTCTCGACCTCGCGGTGTGCGGGGCGGTCGGTGTGGTGTCGCTGGCGGTGGCCACGTGGGCGTACCGGCGGGCGGCGGTCCGCTGAGGCGGCGCGCGGGGGGACCTGGCACGATGGCGGTGTGACCGCACCTCTGACACCGCCTCACCAGCCGCAGCCGCACGACGCCCATGCGTGGCCCTCGCCGTACCCTCCGCTGTCCGAGGAGGACGGCGTGCCGAGCACGGCGACGGAGCTGCGGCAGGCCGCCGTGGTGACCGCCGTCTCGACGGTGGCCGGGACGGCGCTGGGGCTGCTCTGGCTGTGGCTGGCGCCGAGGGTGCCGCTGATCTCGGACGGCAAGGCGGTGTTCCTGCGGCACAGCGAGGGTGAGGCGGCGATCGG
Organism: Streptomyces sp. NPDC003027; assembly: GCF_053591435.1. NCBI lineage: Bacteria > Bacillati > Actinomycetota > Actinomycetes > Kitasatosporales > Streptomycetaceae > Streptomyces > Streptomyces sp. NPDC003027. The sequence continues at coordinate 514 of NZ_JBSFTU010000024.1, read as the reverse complement.
CGCGGACGGCACGTTCGTGCTGCTGGCGCTGGGGTTCGGGGCGGTCGCGGCGCTGGTCGTCTTCCTGTTCCACCGGCACGGCGGGGTCGGTCTCGTCCTCGGGCTGGCGGCGGGGGGCGTGCTGGGATCGCTGCTCGCGTGGGGCGTGGGGACGTATCTGGGGCCGACGCACGATGTGGTGGGCCATGCGAAGGCGGTCGGTCCGAACGTGGTGTTCGACGCGCCGCTGAAGCTGGAGATGTGGCAGGGGGCGATCCTGGCGTGGCCCCTGGCGGCGATGATCGTCCACCTGGGCGTGACGGCGGTGTTCGGCCCCAGGGACCCGGAACCGGAATGGCCCCCGACCCCGCCGGATCAGCTCTGAGGGCTTTCCCCAGCCCGGCCTGAGCCGAAGGAGAAGACCCTAGGGTCTTTCGTTTGGATCATGCCGGGCTCGCGTGCCCTGGCACCGCGCCTCGCCGCGTTGTCGTCGGTCGCCAACGCTCCGCGTTGGCTCCCTCCTCCGCCTTGCGAT